>DASQYT010000058.1:0-13816 GCA_035639075.1 Candidatus Elarobacter sp. | reverse complement strand
GCACCGGAGAGAAGAAATCCAGCGCCGAGTATCAGCGAGATGCGGTCCTGAGTCCCCTGGAAACGGACCAGGGTAACAGCAGCGAAAACAAAGGCAAGAAGGGCGCCAATGACCTGCAGGTAGCCTTGAAGAATGGCGTCTGGCTGAAGGGCAATGCGGCGAAGCCAGTAAGCAGCGAGAACCACTAAAAGAAAGGCACTGACATGCGCCAAGAAGATCTTGGCGTTGCTGCGACGGTGTGTGAGAGGGGCCTCCCCCATAGGGGTATTCGGAACTTTCCTTTGTTTTCGCGACTGAGCGTCTACTTAATTAGACTACGCAGGAGGTTGCGCCGTTGCCGAGATTCGAGGATGGGGTTAGACAAAAGATAACGTTCTGTGGAAAATTTACGCCCTGTCCGAAAGGACAGGACAAAATGCGCAGGCGGAACTCAAGTTGGAAGTTTGGGCGGACCGAGGAAACTTTTGCAGGTGCGCGGCGCGGTTGGATTGCGCATACTATTGAACATTGAAACGATTGAATAAGGCCGAGTGAACATGCGAGGCAGGCCAAACGATTGCAAGAGTCTGGTTGAGCCACATGCATGTTACAGTGACGCCGCGTTCGAACGATAGTTCCCCAGGAAAAGGAGAATTGCGTGAGCGAGGAAGGCACGGCGAGCTCCGCGCCACGTCTGCGGCGCACTCTGACGCTCTGGGACCTGATTCTGTACGGCGTGATTGTGATTCAGCCGGTGGCGCCAATGTCCTCGTTCGGCGCGCTCAGCGATCGCGGTCATGGCCACGTGGTCACAGCCATTCTCATTGCCATGGTGGGCATGCTGTTCACGGGGATCAGCTACGGACGCATGGCACGCGCCTATCCGAGCGCTGGTTCTGCCTTCACGTATGTGGCCCAGGAAATTCATCCCGCCGCAGGATACGTTACGGGGTGGAGCATGGTGATGGACTACATGCTCAATCCACTTATCTGCACGATCTGGTGCGCGCAGCAGGCCCATGACTTTGCCCCGGGCCTTCCGGTATGGGGATGGCAGATTTTCTTTGCGAGTATTTTTACGCTGCTGAACATACGCGGCGTTAAGACGTCGGCGCGCGTAAACGCGGGGATGGCTGCGGCGATGAGCGCCGTCATCGTAATCGTATTCGTCGCAGCGGCTCGCTACATACTTGGCCACCCACATAACGACCCCATGTTCTTTACGCGCCCGTTCTACGATCCGCAAACATTCACTTACGCGCGACTCTTTGGCTGCACATCGATTGCCGTCCTGACGTACATAGGCTTCGATGGCATTTCCACGCTCTCCGAGGAGGCTGAAAATCCGCGGCGAAACATCATGCTGGCGACGGTGCTGACGTGCGTGGTGATCGGCCTGCTCTCAGCACTGGAAGTGTATGTCGCACAGTTGATCTGGCCGGTCTCCGAACCGTTTCAAAATCCGGATACGGCTTATGTCTTCGTTGCCGCACGCGCGTGGCTGCCACTTTTTAAGATTGTGGGAATTACGTTGATTGTCGCGAACTTTGGATCGGGCTTGGGTGCGCAGCTTGGAGCTGCACGGCTACTCTACGGAATGGGCCGGAGCAATGCTCTTCCAAAATCGTTTTTCGGTGCCGTGGATCCGAAACATCACATCCCGCGAAACAGCGTCCTCTTTGTAGGTGCGATTGCTCTCGTCGGCTCCTTTTTCCTCACCTACGAGCGGGGATTGAATCTCTTGAACTTTGGCGCATTGATCGCGTTCATGGGCGTGAACGTGGCGGCCTTGCTGCGCTACTACGTTCGCAATCCGGAAAAGCAATTGGGCAATCTGATCCCGCCAATTTTCGGTTTCTTAATCTGCTTTGGCCTGTGGCTAAGCCTCGATCACATGGCACAGATTATCGGGGCCATCTGGATGACCGCGGGAATTGCGTTCGGAGTGTGGAAAACGCGCGGGTTCCGTGAACAGCTCTCTTTTGAAGTACCTGCGGAATAACGACTCGGCGAGGAAAGGCGGTTGCATATCGGTGGCTCAGGACAGATGATGATGCAATCGGAGAACCCAGTCTTGGTGAAACGTCATAGCGGAAAGAACCAAACCATCACGATGCGGGATGTCGCGAATTCCAGCGGCTTCTCACCGGCGACGGTTTCCATTGTGCTGAACAATGCGCCGTTGGCGCGGTACATCGCGCCAACCACAAAAAAACGAATTGAAGAAGTCGCCAAGAAACTCGGCTACCGGCCAAATGCGATGGCACGTTTTCTTCGCAGCAAACGAAGCCATAGCGTCGGAGTGATGTTCTTCGATATCACGGACCCTTTTTGCACGCCGGTTTTGCGGGGCATCGAGAACGCGCTTTATCAATCATCGTATGTCCCGATTTTCGCCGACGCCCACAACCAGAGAAACCGGTTCGAACGGTACTTGGAAATGCTGCTGGAGCATCATGTCGAGGCGCTGATTGTGGTAGCCAACTGGCTCTTCGTGGACATCCAACTGGTCGCGGACCTCAGCAAGCGAAACATCACCGCGGCGACCATCGGGTGGGAGATGCCCGGCAACGACGTCAGCTCGGTGATGGTTGACAACGAAGCGGGAGGACGGCTCGCGCTAGAGCATCTACACCACCTGGGACACCGCAAGATTGCGTTCATCCGCGGCCCTAAAATGTTGATTGACAGCGCACCGCGCTGGAAAGGCATCCTGAAACTCGCGCACTCGTCCGGGCTGGAGATCGATCCGGCACTGGTGCTGCAACTTCCGGATTCGTTCGACCCCAATTCCGGCTTCGAGGGCGGATACCGGTTCACCGAAGAATTGCTGCAGCGAAAAAAACGCTTCACGGCTTTGATGGCCTTCGACGACTTGACGGCCCTCGGCGCGATTCGAGCGCTGACGAAAGCGGGCGTGAAAGTGCCGGAGAACTGTTCAGTCGTAGGTTTTGATGACGTGCCGCTATCTTCGTTGTCCGCACCGTCATTGACAACGGTCAGGCAGCCGCTGGAAGCGATGGGAAATCTGGCCGTGAATATCGTTATGGAAGGCGTCAACGCCGGGCTCGAGAAACGCGACTGGAGCATTTCGCGCCACAAGATGAACCCGGAACTGGTGATCCGCGATTCCACGCAAGCGGCGGTTCTGAGCAGTTCTGACGATTGAAGATTATGTCCCTTCAACGTCAAAATCACTTCGCCCGGGCAGAATTGCGCATGACAACGATCTAAGTCATAAAAAGAGAGCGGACTGAATGGTCCGCTCTCTTTTGTTTCTACGCTGAATTGATTCAACTGCTCATTTCGCTGCTGGCAAAAAAGCCTGGGAAGCCACCAAAAATTCAACGTAAGGCAGCTCGGTTGCAACGCGGACGCGCTCGAAGCGTCCTTTCGCACCCCCACTGGCTTTGAACGTCAGAAGGTACTGGTTGCTGAGATGCGTGGAGAGCTCATCAAAATAGGGCCTGAGCGTGACGGGGGCAGTAGTGCCAAGATAGAAGGACTCGGCGCCCGTTTCGTCGGATAGCTGGCTGAGATTCGATTGCGCTCGGTTGGCGATGAAGAATCCGCGCCCACGGTGCCCCGCATCCGGAGCATAGATTGTCCAAACGTTGATATTTTGCTTTTGCGCGCGGCCGATAGCGGAATCGAGATCCGGGCTCCTAAAGTCAAAACCGCCGCGAAAATAATCGATGCCGGAAGAGATCAAGAGGATGGAGCGCCTATCCGCGGAAGCGGGCCAACGCTTCATCAGGTCCAGAAGCGTGAGATAGGGGCTTGAGAACGCACCCCCGCCGCCGAGCGGGATGCGCAGCGCTTTAGCCGCAAGTTCGTGGTCATTAGTAAAATCCTGGACGAGCATGGCCGTGCCATTGCGCGCATAGGACACAGAAACATAAGTGGTGTCAGGCTGGCTGGTGAGAAACGCCTTCAGATCGTTCCACTGATTGGCGATGCTCGCGTCCAGCGAATCGTCAATTAGAACGGCGAGATATAGTTTTCCGCCGTGCTTCCAGTCGGCAATTTGGCTGCGCTCTTTGTTTAGGTAAAGCTGGACGTCGTCTTTAGTAACGAGCGGCGGACTGGTATCTTTCTTGCCCACGGCAGTTATCGTCATGGTGACGGTTCCCGGTGCGGCTGCGCTGACATTTCTAACAAATAGTCCGGATACCAGGACGAATGCCCCGATCATCCCGGCGATACGGCTGGATTTTATTTTCTTGATCATTGTTTTTTCCTCTTACCTATCCCCTTACTCTTAGATGCAACAATCGGCCCGGCGGACGTATAAGGAGCCGATTCCCGGTTGAGCGCGAGCAAGCCGTTTGCTGTTACAGGTGATGGGAGCCATTTGCGTGAAGCACGGCGCGGCAATTGCGTAGTATGCTGCTGCGTCTGCAAAGAGGACCGGCGCGGTGAAAAACTACATTGGAGCAATCGACCAAGGCACGACTAGCACGCGATTCATGGTGTTTGATCAGTCGGCGCGTATCGCGGCCGTGGCGCAAAAAGAGCACGAACAGATTTTTTCGAAGCCAGGTTGGGTGGAACATGATGCCCTGGAAATCCAGCGCCGTACGGAAGAAGTGATTGCAGACGCGCTGGAGCAGCGCGGGTTGCGCGCTGCGGATTTGGCCGCGATCGGCATCACCAATCAGCGGGAAACCACGGTCCTGTGGGAGCGCAAAACCGGCAAGCCGGTTGCCAATGCGATTGTTTGGCAGGACACGCGGGTTGCGGAAGATGTCGCGCGCTTTGCCGGCAAGGGCGGGCAAGACCGTTTCCGGCCCCAGACGGGATTGCCGCTGAGCACCTACTTCAGCAGTTTGAAGTTGCGCTGGCTGCTCGAAAATGTTCCCGGCGCACGGGAGAGAGCGGCCGGGGGCGAGTTGCTGTTTGGAAATATCGATACGTTTCTCCTCTGGAACTTAACAGGAGGCCCTCAAGGCGGCGTGCACGTGACAGACGTGACCAACGCGAGCCGAACGCAACTCCTGAATTTGTTAACACTGGATTGGGACGAAAAGTTGCTCGCGGCGTTTGACATTCCCCGCGCGGTACTGCCGAAGGTGCGTTCGAGCAGCGAAGTCTATGGCGAAGCAACTCTCAAAGCGATCGGGGGAGTTCCTGTCACTGGAATCCTGGGCGATCAACAAGCGGCGCTGGTCGGCCAAGCGTGCTTTCGCCCGGGCGAGGTCAAAAACACATACGGCACAGGCTGCTTTCTGCTGATGAACACCGGGGAGCGGATGGTACCTTCGAGTTTTGGCCTGCTCACTACGGTCGCATACAAATTAGGCGATGCGGCTGCAAACTACGCACTGGAAGGCGGCGTTGCGATTGCCGGGGCGCTGGTGCAGTGGCTTCGCGACAATCTAGGAATGATTGAGAAGAGTTCCGACGTCGAGGCGCTGGCGCGAACCGTTAATGATAATGGCGGCGTCTACTTCGTTCCAGCGTTTTCCGGGTTGTACGCGCCCTATTGGAAGGAGAATGCGCGCGGCGTGGTTGCCGGCTTGACACGCTACGCAAACAAAGGGCACATCGCCCGCTCCGTGCTGGAGGCCACGGCATTTCAGACGCGGGAAGTGGTCGAGGCGATGGAGAAAGATTCGCATATCAGCCTCGCCAGTCTTCGCGTGGATGGGGGCATGGTTGCTAACGATTTGTTGATGCAATTTCAGGCGGATATTTTGAACCGTGAAGTCGTGCGACCGGTGATTCAAGAGACGACGGCGCTGGGCGCAGCTTATGCTGCCGGCTTGGCTGTGAAATTCTTTTCCGGCCTGGAGGAGTTGCGAGCCAATTGGGCCGTCGATCGCACTTGGAAGCCGCATCTTGCCGAAACGGAACGTGAGCAATTGCACAAGCAGTGGAAGAAAGCAGTCACACGATCCTTTGACTGGATGGAATCCTGATGGAGGCGCTTGCTTATGACCTCACCGCTGGCCGGTGAATTTTTCGGGACGATGATTCTCATACTGCTCGGCGATGGAGTTGTCGCGGCCGTGCTGCTCAAGCGATCGAAAGCGGAAGGCAGCGGCTGGATGGTGATCACCGCCGGCTGGGCGTTCGCGGTGATGGCGGGCGTGTTCACGGCAATTGCCTGTGGGAGCAACGATGCGCATCTGAATCCCGCGGTGACGATCGGCTTCGCGATGCGGGACGGCAGTTTTGCCAAGCTTGCTTCCTACATTGCAGCGCAAGTGCTTGGAGCAATCGTGGGGGCAGCGCTCGTGTGGCTGCACTACTTTCCGCACTGGAAAGAAACGCCGGATGCTGCTGCGAAGCTAGCATGCTTTTGCACGGCACCGGCGATTCGCAATACCGTGGCGAATTTGCTGAGCGAAGTCATTGGAACTTTCGTGCTTGTTTTCGTGGTTGGCGCGATTTTCTCAAAGAGCGTTTCTGCGTCTGGTCCTGCAGCGGGTCTCGGCCCGTATCTCGTAGGAAGCCTGGTCTGGGGCATCGGTCTGTCTCTTGGAGGCACCACCGGATACGCGATCAACCCGGCACGAGACCTCGGGCCGCGCATCGCGCATGCGATTCTCCCGATTACGGGGAAAGGCGGCTCGGACTGGGGCTATGCGCCGATTCCCGTGGTTGGACCGCTCGTCGGCGGCGTGCTGGCCGGTGTGCTTCTGCGGGTGCTCGCAATTTCCTGAAGTAAGCGAAATCTTCGGTTAAACAGGAGTGGAGAAGAGGATGGGTTTGATGCGTTCCCTGTTGCTGGCTGCCTCGCAGAATCGATGGCTCCGCGATCATGCCACGCAATACTCCTTTGTACGCGGCACAGTGTCGCGGTTTATGCCCGGAGAAACGCTGGACGACGCGCTTGGAGCGGCGGAGACGCTGCGAAGCAAGAGGATTGGGACGGTATTCACGCACCTCGGAGAAAATATCAAAGACCGCGGGGAGGCGCAGCAGGTTGCTGAACACTACCTCGAAGTGCTGAAGCGCATCAGAGAAAAAGGCCTGCGAGCTGAGATATCCGTGAAACTGACGCAACTCGGGCTGGACCTCTCGGCAGATCTCTGTTTCGAGCACTTGAATGCCATTATTGAGTGTGCGGAGAAAGATTCCATCGTCTGGGTGGACATGGAAGCGAGCAACTATGTTGACGCGACGCTGGACCTCTATCGCCGCGTGCTCAGTGTGCGTCCCAATGTTGGCATCTGCCTGCAAGCTTATCTTTATCGGACAAAGAATGACTTGGAGAAACTCTTGCCCTTGCGGCCTTCGATTCGTTTGGTGAAAGGCGCGTACAACGAGGCCGCAGCAATCGCGTTCCAGCGCAAACAGGAGGTCGACGAGAACTATTTCGAACTTGGAAGGCAGATGCTGCGGGCCAAGAAAGGGAGTCGCTGCGTGCGCGCCGCTTTCGGCACGCATGACGTGGCGCTGATCCGGCGGCTGGCCAATTGCGCATTCGCGGAAGGCTTCGCAAAAAAGGAATTTGAGGTGCAAATGCTCTACGGCATCCAGCGCGCCGAGCAGGAACGCCTCGCCAGCGAGGGCTGCACTTCCATTGTGCTAGTCGCTTACGGCAGCTACTGGTATCCGTGGTTTGTGCGGAGGCTTGCGGAACGGCCGGCGAATTTATGGTTTATAGTGCGCAACGTTTTCACTCGATAGCAGCCATACCGAGTGTCTGGCGTTTGTCGGACTGATCAAAGCTGAAAAAATGGCCGAGCGACCTTTGATTGCGGTGGTGGGCAGCGCAAACGTGGACCTTACAACGTTCAATGACGTCTTCCCGCGGCCGGGAGAAACCATCTTCGGCAAGAAGTTCGATCTTGGATTCGGCGGCAAAGGCGCGAATCAGGCAGTTGCCGCGCGTCTTTGCGGTGCGAACGTAGGAATGGTAGCGAAAGTCGGGAGTGACCTTTTCGGCCCAGCCACGATTAAAAACTTTGAATCGCTAGGGATTGACGCGACGTACGTGCGCATCGCCGAAGGCGTCTCCAGCGGGGTCGCTCCAATCTTCGTGGATCCGAGCGGCCAAAATCGCATCATCGTCGTGAAGGGTGCGAACGACACGCTTTCGCCAGAAGACGTGGACGCTGCCGCGCCGCTGCTCCGCAAGGCACACGTCATCATCCTGCAGTTTGAGGTCCCGCTGCGAACCGTCTATCACACCGTGAAGTTCGCGAAGGCCAACGGGATTCGCTGTATCGTGAATCCCGCTCCGGCACAGCCGGTTGACTACAAGGAAGTCGGGGCCGCGGATTATTTCATCCCTAATGAGAGCGAAGCCGAAACGATCACCGGAATGCCGGTTCGCTCCGTAATTGATGCAAAAAAATGCGCGGAGTTTCTTCTGCGCCAGGGAATGCGGCGGGTGGTCATTACTCTTGGCGAGTGCGGCTTTCTGGCGGCGGGGCCGGACCGGATTGCGCACATTCCTGCATTCCGAGTCCAAGCCGTGGATACCGCTGGCGCAGGCGATGCCTTCATCGGCAGCTTGGCGGTTTTTCTGAGCGAGGGCCTGCCGGAGGAGGTGGCCTTATCGCGCGCAAATCTCTACGCCGCTCTGTCCACAACCAAGGTAGGAACACAGAAATCCTTCTGCAAACAGGCGGAATTCGAGGAGCAGTGGCGGAATCGCGGCAGTCGCCTGTAAACGGGCTTTGTCGAAAGTGCTAAGATAGAGTTTCCTGATGCTCCATGATATGCGGTGAACATCTCATGACTCTGCGCGACAACCTCCGAATCGACAGCCCCTCAAGTCTCGATCGCCCCGTTCTTCGTGGGCCCATTTCACCTTCCGATACGGCCATCGCCAGCTTCGCCGGGCGTGATCTCCAGCCCAACCGCGGCGTACCGCTCAATTTGGATTGGGTGGGCGCGGTGCGCGTGAACACCAGCGCTGTCGAGCGCCGGGCGCAAACCATCGGCACGCGGCGAACGGTAAAGAAGGAATGGCAAGCGGCTTGGCTCCTGCGTGCCATCACTTGCATGGATTTGACGACGCTCTCCGGAGACGATACGGACGAGCGTGTACGCCGCTTGTGCGCCAAGGCGCGGCAGCCGCTTCAGCAGGAACTCGTGCAGGAGCTTGGTATCGAGAGTCTAGACATCAAGGTCGCAGCCGTATGCGTTTATCATACCTTCGTCGAAACCGCGCGGCGCGCCATTGAAGGCAGCGGCATTCATGTGGCAGCAGTATCCACGGGATTCCCTGCCGGTCTTTCTCCGTTTGAAGAGCGTGTCGCGGAAATTCGCCGCTCGGTGGAAGCTGGGGCCGACGAAATCGACGTGGTCATAACGCGCGCGCACGTCTTCGGCGCGAAATGGCAAACGCTGTACGATGAGATCGCCGCGTTCAAAAACGCTTGTGGACCCGCGCATCTGAAGGTGATTCTAGGCACTGGTGATTTGATGACCCTGCGCAACGTTGCGCGCGCCAGTTTCGTTGCCATGATGGCCGGAGCAGACTTCATCAAGACGTCCACTGGCAAAGAAGCGGTCAACGCGACGCTACCCGTAAGCCTGGTCATGACCCGGACCATTCGCGAATATGCGCAGGAGACCGGAATGGCGGTGGGCTTCAAGCCGGCGGGCGGCATTCGCACCGCGAAGCAATCGCTCGAGTGGCTTGCGCTGATGAAAGAAGAACTGGGCGATTCCTGGCTAAAAGCGGAATTGTTCCGGTTTGGCGCGAGTGGCATGCTGGCGGATATCGAGCGGCAACTGGAGCATCATGCAACGGGTCGTTATTCGGCGGATTATCGCCATCCGATTGGGTGAGCTTCGGAATCTTGATTTGGTGGCGAGAGATTGAGAAAAAGCGAATGAGCATCGCCGAAAGATTCATGACCATGGAGTATGGTCCTGCGCCAGAGGACCCGCGCGAGGCTCTTGCATGGCTGGACCGCAATGGCCGGCGCTTCGGACACTTCATCAACGGCACATGGCAGGCGCCCGCTGCAGGCGCTTATTTCGACACCACAGATCCTTCCACTGGTGAAAAACTTGCGACGGTGGCACAAGGTTCGGCAGCGGACGCTGATAGCGCGGTGAAGGCCGCGCGCGCTGCTTTACCGGGATGGCAATCCCTCACTCCACATGCGCGTGCTCGATATCTTTATGCGCTGGCCCGCCAGGTACAGAAACATTCTCGCTGGCTCGCGGTGCTCGAAACGCTGGACAACGGCAAACCGATTCGCGAAAGCCGCGACATCGACATTCCCCTGGTCGCGCGTCATTTTTACCATCACGCGGGCTGGGCGCAGTTGCTTGAACAGGAATTTCCGGGATACACCGCATGCGGCGTGGTGGGGCAAATTATTCCGTGGAATTTTCCTTTACTCATGCTGGCGTGGAAGATTGCGCCCGCCCTCGCCACCGGGAATACCGTCGTGCTGAAGCCCGCGGAGTTCACGCCACTGACGGCACTCGCTTTTGCGCACATCTGCCAGGAGGTCGGTCTGCCTGCGGGCGTCGTGAACATCGTCACGGGCGACGGATCGACCGGCGAGGCCTTGGTGAAGCATCCCGATGTAGACAAGATTGCGTTCACGGGTTCTACAGAAGTAGGCCGCGCGATTCGCAGAGCCACGGCGCAGAGCCACAAGAAACTTTCGCTCGAACTTGGCGGAAAGTCTCCTTTCGTTATTTTTGAGGATGCCGATCTGGACAGCGCCGTGGAAGGCCTTGTCGATGGCATCTGGTTCAATCAAGGACAGGTTTGCTGCGCGGGTTCGCGGCTACTGATGCAAGAGAGCATCGCGGAAAAGTTGATCGGCAAGATTCAGGACCGCATGAACACGCTGCGAATCGGCCCACCGCTCGATAAAGCCATCGACATTGGCGCCATCGTCGCGCGCGTACAGCTCGAGCGCATTCAACGACTGGTCGATCAAGGTGTGGCAGAGGGCGCGATGTGCTGGCAACCGTCCATTCCTGTACCTTCGCGTGGCTTGTATTTTCCGCCGACATTGCTAAGCAATGTTCATCCGACTTCCGTCGTGGCGCAGCAGGAGATTTTCGGACCGGTACTTGCGACGATGACTTTCCGCACTCCGCAGGAGGCCGTGGAACTCGCCAACAATACGGTGTATGGACTGGCCGCGTGCGTATGGAGCGAAAGCATCAATGTTTCACTGCACGTTGCGGCACAGCTCAAAGCCGGCGTCGTTTGGGTCAACTGCACGAATCTCTTCGACGCCGCGTGCGGCTTCGGTGGCTATCGGGAAAGCGGCTTCGGACGCGAAGGCGGACGCGAAGGTCTGGTCGAATATCTGGAGCCCGCGTGGTTCAAGCAGGCGCCGCCTCTTCGCGCCAAACCGCTAGCCATCGATCAGCCACCCGAGCAGCGGGTAAACTTCGCGGCTCCTCCGATCGACCGCACGGTGAAACTCTATATCGCCGGGAAGCAGGCGCGGCCGGACTCGGGTTACAGCATGGCGGTGCACGGTGCAGACGGGCGCTTGCTCGGGGAAGCGCCGCTTGGAAACCGCAAGGACATTCGCAACGCCGTCGAAGCGGCGCGCAAAGCAGAAGGCTGGGGCAAAGTAACCGCGCACAATCGCGCGCAGGTGCTCTACTACATTGCGGAGAATCTTTCCCAGCGTGGCGAAGAAATTGCCAGCCGCTTGTCCGATGTGGTTGGAAAGAAGCAAGCGGAGGCCGAAATCAGCCTCGGCATCGAGCGCATCTTTTCCTATGCCGCGTGGGCCGACAAGTACGACGGCGCGGTGCATAACCCGCCGTTCCGCAACGTCGCCTTGGCGATGAAGGAGCCGATTGGCACGGTAGGAGTGATTTGTCCCGCTGACGCACCCTTGCTTGGATTCCTTTCTCTCGTGATGCCGGCCATTGCGACAGGCAACACGGTCATCGCCATCCCTTCGGAAAAATATCCGCTGATTACCGCCGATCTTTATCAGGTTTTCGAAACCAGCGATTTGCCGGATGGCGCGGTTAACATCGTCACTGGCCGCGCCGCGGAACTAATGAAGACGCTGGCGGAACACGATGACGTCGACGCCCTCTGGTGTTTCACGGATGAGGCCAGCGCCGCGGCGGTGAAAGCTCTTTCGGTCGGCAATCTGAAGCAGGTTTTTACAAATGAAGGCCGCGTCATCAACTGGTTCGACGTCAAACAAGGCGAAGGCCGCTGGTTCCTCGACCACTCCGTCCAAGTGAAAAACATTTGGGTTCCCTACGGAGAGTAGTCCTCAATTGAAGAAAAGCCTGCCAATCCGGCTATTTCAGGACCGAACAATTTGTGTCCTGTAGTTTCAAACAGGCTACTCCAATCTTACGGCATATAAGTGTGAGGTAAACTCCTGATGCAAGCCCGCAGAAACGAGTCGCAGCGATCAAGCTGAGGTGATTCGATGAATCTTTCATTCATTTATTGTCGATCGGTGACTGCGATCGGTGTCCTGGGACTTCTCTTGGGCTCTTTAAATTACGCGATCCTGGCTGAGGATACGACGTCAGCCTCACGGGGTTTGCGCGTAACGGTTAGTCCTACAACGGGAGACTATGCCATCGGACAAGCAGACAACGTTGGGGGCGTATTGACCGCCAATGTCGCAGCTAAGCTAGATGGGCAGTGGCTTCACGCTCGCGATTATCCGCGACATTCAATCACAGCGTCCACCGCAAACGACGATTTGGGAATGGCCCATGAATGGACGGTGAGGCACTCGGGACTAGAAGGCGCTCCCGAGCTGATTTGTACACTGCATTCTTATGCGGACAAACCATTCGGCGACATCCAAGTTCGCGTCGTCGATAGCGCTGGCCGGACAATCCATATCGAGGCCATTCGTCCAATCGAAGCGAGAGAAGGCAAGATTCTCGATTTGGGCGGGCCGGTTGCTTTAGACCGGGTTCTCTCTGACAGCTATAGCGAAGACCGCCCCGCCCTAAAAATACGCGACCTTGGAGATGGGGAAAGCGTTCATCGCGGAGTCGGCAGCCAGCTTTTGTACAATCGGGAAAGTCGCCTTAGTTTTTTTGTCGGGGTACTCACTTCCAATCGCTTTCTGACCGTGTCCCGTGTTCACGTCGGAGGCTCATTGAACGCCCCGCAAATCCAAGCATTCGAGGTTGACTCCACTGGTACGACCGAATTGACTAAAGAGAACTCCCTGAAGCAATCGGCGCCCGAAGATCAAATGGAACTGAGCCTTGTTCTTCCGCCAGGAGGAGCTTTGGATTCCGAGAAACTCTTTTTCGGGGTTAGCGGCGACTACCACTCTCAGTTAGAAATGTATGGTTCATTGATCCGCGTGCTCCATCACGCACGGGTTTCGTCTCCCTCTCCGATGGGCTGGTGGAGCTGGACGGCTTATTATTTCGGCCTCAACGAGGGAAGCGCACTTACCAACGCTCACTGGCTGGCTCAACATTTGAAGTCCGTGGGATACCGGTTCTTCCACATTGACGAGGGTTATCAGTACGCCCGCGGCGAATACGCTACTCCAGATTCCGCACTTTTCCCGAATGGGATGGCTGCGATGGAACGAAAGATTCGCAGCGAAGGTTTGATTCCAGGCGTGTGGACTGCGCCGTTCGAGGTTGCCGACCGGTCTTGGGTCTACGAAAATCATCGCGACTGGCTGGTGCGCAACACGAAAGGTGACCCGATCCGCATCGGACAGGTTGGTGGCAAGGACCAGTTATTCGTGCTAGATACGACGAATCCCGGCGCCCAGGAATACTTGCGCAAGACTTACTCGACGCTGGTAAACGAATGGAGCATCGGATATATCAAATTGGATTTCATGGAAGATACAGCCGTCGAAGGTCGCTATTACCGGCCCAATACTACAGCACTCGAAGCTCAAAAAATCGGTTTACAAATCATTCGGCAAAC
>DASQYT010000057.1:0-5904 GCA_035639075.1 Candidatus Elarobacter sp. | reverse complement strand
CCGCGTCAAGGTTGAGCAGGCTGATCTGCAAAAACAGTTCGACCTCGGCATTCAGATTCGCGATGAACTCAACCGCGTCTACAACGCAGCGAACCAGATCGAGGACGTCCGGACCCAGGTGAATGGCTTAATGAAGCGACTGGTGGGAAATGACAGCACAAAGCCCGTGCTGCAAGCCGCCGGTGACCTGGATCAAAAGCTGCTCGCCACGCGCGACAACCTGATCCAGCTCAAGATCAAAGCCAATGAAGATTCACTCGCTTATCCGCAGCGCGCGGATAGCAAGCTCGCCTACCTTGCGCTGCTCGTGTCCGACGAGACCGACTCCGCTCCCACGGAAGCCGAATATCAGGAGTTCGACAAACTCAAGAAGCAAACTGACGACTACCTGGCGCACTGGGCGGAGCTGCAAAAAACGGACTTGGCCTCATTCCAGAAAATCATGGCCGGACAAAACATCCAGGCGATCGTCGTACCGACAGCGGAAGCCACCAGCGCTGGTGGCGAGGAGCCTAGATAAATTCTGTTTCTTCTCGTCTGTCACACAGATGATTTGGAGGATGTGTAAAGAGACTCAGCAATTTGTGGAACGTCCGCAATAGCGTTATGCTGCATCCGGCTTCGTCGAATCATCCTTGCGGCCCTCGTGAGGCATTCCCTTTTGGATTTCAAACCTCGCCTCCAGTTCTTGGATGACTTTTGCCGTTATGGCCTTTTGTCGAATGAGGGTCAACAATGCTCCCAGAGCCATGCCCAACATCAATATTCCGAGCAACAGCAGAACATCTGACTTGGTGCCCATGACCATGATGTATAGCAGTGAGGCTGCTGTGCATGCTCGATGGTGGCAGCCTTGTTTCGAAATCAGAACAGAAGCCATTTCGCAGGATCACACGAAACTCCATTTGCGCTGTATTCCTGATGCCATGTCGAGAATTGACCGAGCAGAAATGCGCTCTGCTTGATTGTGATTTGGCGCTCCGCGCCCCCTCCGCAAAGCAAATTTCGTCACAAGCCAGCCGCCGCCTTGTTCGGTTTTCAGAACAGCCGCGAAAAATTCCGCCAAATCTGCAAGCGAAAAAACAATAATCCATAAGGGCGCACCCTCTGCTTGTGGTCGCCGAACGCTACTTCAAGCGTGACCAACTTCTCAGAAATGGCAACATCGGTCGCTGACAAGGATTGTGCCAACCCGCACGTCGATTTGGTCGCTCTTTCTCCGCTTGGAAGTTCTCGACGAAGGCGGCAGGCGGATCGCGCCTTTGTTCATTGGAGCGTTCTGAAAAGAACAATACGTCCACGTTTCTTGGTCAAGATGCCCCGTCGTTCATAGCCGCTCAGCACCCGGTTTACAGTGTAGATTGTCGTTGCTGCTAGGTCGGCAATATCTTGCTGGACGGCTCGGCCGGTAATGACGATGGTGGCATTTCCATCCGAAGAGCCGATGCTGCGGGCCAAGTCTGCCACAGCCCAACGAATTCGGTACTCGGCCGAGGCTGTCGCCAGAAGACGGTAGCGTTCGCGCGAGTAGTGCAAATAACGTGTCGTGATGCCGAACAGGTTCGTTGCGAGCCGGGGCACTTCCTTTAGCAACGCCATAATCATCCCGGTTGTCCATGCGTAAGCTCGGACAGGTGTCTCGCTCACCGCCGACGCGCCGTACTCCGCGCCTGCAATTGCCGCTTTGTCGCCACACACCTCACCGGGTCGCACGAACCGAATCAGCAACTCGCGACCATCAGCGGTGATCTCGTTAAGCCGCACACAGCCAGATTCAAGGAGAAACATTTCTCTAGCAGGTTCTCCTTGACGGAAGAGAAATGCCCCTTTAGGTGCTGCTCGCACGGAGGCCCGGCTCAGCACCAGCTTCAGATCGTCTGGCGACAATTCTTCAAATATCGCTGCATCCTGAATTCCGTTGCGAGATGGGGCAAAAGTGGGCACCCTCATTCCTAATTAATAGATGAAGGTGCAATGCCACCGGACTCTCCAGCACACAAGCCGAACCGGGCGGGATTTCTCGAAAACGACCGGATCAGGGCACTCAGCCGCCGCACGAAGTGAAACACTTCGTGCAAGCAACCAGTAAGCGGTGGACTTTTGTCTCAGGTGTTCCGGCGTAACTACCGTAGACTCAAGCAGCTAGTGAGTTTGTTCCGGAGCAAGTATAAAATCGCGATCCTTGGCTAATCTGTATTTAACTACTTGGGGCTGTCCCGATTCTGAAACAGATCAGAGAATTCGAAATGAGAACTCCCGTTCTCGTTTATGCGGGAGATCCGACCACAAATTCCATCGGAGGTTCTGTGTAATGATCCGGACGGTACTCGCTGAGTTGTTAGATGCAGAGCGGCTATTCGCCGACTTTTTCAATAGTTCCAATGTGGGGCTTGCCATTTTTGACCAACAGCTACGTTATCGGATGCTTAACTCATGTTTAGCGGCCTCGAATGGCACTTCTGCTGACTCCCATTTGGGAAAGCACGTACGGGAGATTCTTGGAAACGTTGCTCTTCAAGTGGAACCTGCGATCCAGCAGGTGTTCGACACGGCCCGATCTGTTGTGAATTGCGAGGTTGCCGGAGCATTGCCGACCAAGCCTGACGGGGGACACTGGATTGACAATTTCTTCCCGATGGCCGACTCGAACGGCAGGGTGAAACAGGTCGGCGCAGTTGTTGTGGAATTAGGAAGAAACATCCAACTTCAACCAACGCATAGTAATGCGCGGTCCGCCAGTGCAGTGCTGCGGTCATGGAAAGATATTGCCCAGTACGTGGGAGCCTGCGTCAGGACCGTACAGCGTTGGGAGCATGCATACGAGTTTCCGGTTCGGCGATTGAGCCCGCAAAAAGGAGCAGTCGTGTTTGCTTCAAGGAACGAGGTGGATGGCTGGCTCCGGGGCAGGCTCGCGATTCGGAAGCCGCTGCGAGAGACGAACAGTTGCCCGCCCTAGTTGTCGATTCTCGCTTTCCTGCGTACATTCCCGATGATAATCGGGGGGGTAGTGGATGCAAATCTTGGAATGGTCGATTTGATCAAGAAGAATCGGGCTGATCGGCAAAAGCCTCGCAAGCCGTGACCTTCGAGTCAGTTCCCGATCAAGTTTCGAGCAGTCTTGACCTCGATTCGTCACCGTAAGTTACTTCGGTGGGTCTATGTCGTTTCTTTACGTTACCTGTCCAAATTAAGACTCGGCTACTCTCAAGCTATCGCCTTCGAGGTTGTACGCATTGCTAGCAGACCCACTCGCCGTTTTCGGAATCTTCATGCTCGGCGCGGCGGCGGACGCATTGATCACCTACGCAAAACAGAAACACATTGTTGGTGAATGTCGCGAAGCACTCGAACTAGCCTCCGAGCCCGGAAAAGCCACTGCTGAGTCGCCGTTTGGGATGAAGGCGCTCGTTGTGGGCCGCGATCCAGAGATGATCAGCATCTTCTCGCATCTGTTCCGCGAGAACAGTATCGAGACACAGAAGTGCTTCCTCGAATCTGTCGCTATCGATCAGCTTTCGTCCGAGAAGTTCGAGGCAGTCGTCTTGGACTTTGACCACGTCGGACGGTGTGCCGACATACTAAAGAGTCTGCCGCGCCCCAATAAACATGTTGTGGTGGTTGCGATAGCCAGTGACAGTCGGGCCAAAGAAATAGCATCCGCTTTAGGTGCTGCCTTCATCATCGAGCGTCCATTGGTTCCATCGCAAATAAGAGACCTGCTGCGTAGCGTGTATGGACGTATGCTGCACGACCGGCAGGCATACTTCAGATTAGCTGTTGAATTGACGGTTTCGATCCGGAGAGGATCAGGAGACCTACTGGAATGTACCACTATTAATCTGAGCCAAAGCGGGATGGCAGTCAGGACTCCTCACCCCCTTGAGGTTGGAGAACGGCTAAGCATCGCCTTTGCAGTTCCCAATACTGATCTGTTCGTGAGTGCCGAAGGCGCGGTCATTTGGGATAACAGAGATGGCAAAGCCGGGATTCACTGCCAGTATACGAATTCATCTGTACAAGCGCGTTTTTTCGAGTGGCTCCACGATCAGTTCTTCACGCGGTTCGAGAGGATGCAGACCGAACTCTCCCTCGCCCACAGCATTCAAGCTACTCTGGTGCCAACCCTTTCTTTCCAGACCCCGAGGTTCGAGGTCTACGGCAAATCCATTGCTAGCACAGAAATGGGCGGCGATTTGATCGACGTTGTCGAGAGCGACGGAAGTCTGCTCGCCTACGTCGCCGATATTTCTGGACACGGTCTGCCCGCCGGCCAACTCATGGGGATATTAAAGGCCGCGCTGCGGGTCTCTCTCCAGTTCCATCAACGGCCCGTGGCTTTGCTCGAAGGTGCAGACCGTGTGTTGCCTGCCCTCAAGACCCCGGACATGTACGCCACCCTCGCCCTGCTGCACTTCGACGGCTCAACCCAAGCCGAGTACGCCTTGGCTGGGCATGTGCCCATCCTGCACTATCGCCATCGCAGCCACGACACGGTTCAGCTCGCCATGGAGCAATTCCCCTTGGGTCTGATTCTCGGCGGTCGTTATGCGAGCCAGCGAGTCAGTTATTCACCGGGTGATGTGTTCCTGATGCTCACCGATGGCATCACGGAGGTAGCCAGCGAGAGAGACGAAGAGTTTGGTCTGGCGCGACTGGAACAACTGCTGAGTCAGGAAGCCGCCCAACCCCTGTCGCGGATTTGGGAATTGGTCATGGATGGTGTAAAGCAGCACGGCATGCAGCAGGATGACCAGAGTTTGCTCTTGCTCCGTGTCCGTGAGCCGACCTCCGGAAACAATAACGGGAACTCGTGCCAAGAGAAGCTGTTTGCATGAATCTCACTTCCTCTGAATCGGCCGTACGGGCGCTGGTGGTTTCAGATGACCCGTTGACAATCAAGCAAATTTCGGAGCCGCTGCGAGAATTGGCGGCAACCACCGAAGTGTGTACCGATGTTCCAAGCGCCATTCGCCTCGTGAACACGCGGAAGTTCGAAACCGTGGTAGTAGACCTCAAAATAGGAGAGCAGAGCAGGACAATTCTGGAACGAGTGCGCCTTTCACCCTCCAACCACACAACGGTGGCGTTCGCGATCACAGACAGCACTAAACAATCGGCGATGGCATTTGCGGCAGGCAGCAACTTCGTTCTGGAACGGCCGCTTTCAGCCATCTCCGTTGGCAGAACATTGAAAGCTGCATATGGTCTGATCATCCGCGAACGTCTCCGCTACTTCCGTTGTCCGATTTCAATCCCCGCTGCTATCCGCGAGCAGGAGGCGGGAGAGATTCGCTGCCAAGCGGTCAACATCAGCGAAGGAGGCATGGCAGTAATCTCCTCCGTGCCTCTGAAACCCGGCATGCAGGTCACCCTTCAATTTGCGATTCCGGGTCAAGGAAGCCAATTCGCGGCTCAGAGTGAAATCTGTTGGTGTGATGAGAAGGGTCGCTCCGGATTACGATTTGGCGCGCTCTCCCCCGAACAGAAGACGGAGCTAAAGCAGTGGCTCTCAAAGAGGCTGGAGGAGAGCTTGCCTGAATCGGTTGCACTGAAATTCCGATCCACTTCTTAGGCACAGTTCAGTGCGGCGCTTTAGGATTTTAGTCACAGTTCAGTGCGGCGCTTTAGGATTGGCAAAAACAATAAGAGCGTGAACAGATCAGTGGGCATTGAGCAAACGAGCAGCGGTAATTATGGGAAGAGTGGCCGGGCTTCAGACCATGTCACCAAGGAAAGTGGCGAGCGCGAATTAGAACGCGCTGCGATTCGCCCTTTGAAAGAAATTGAGCGGGAGGCCATTCTCGTTGCCGTGAAGCAATTAGGCGTGAGCGGAGCCGCCTCCGTTTTAGGCGTCGGAAGAACAACCATCCATCGAAAGCTTCGGAGCTATCAAGCCGGCAGTCC
>DASQYT010000056.1:0-8824 GCA_035639075.1 Candidatus Elarobacter sp. | reverse complement strand
CACCACGACCGAGGACGCTAACGGGGCCTACAAGTCCGGGAGGTTCGGCGGCGGCTCGCCGGCAGACTGACCACACCGAAAAACCTGCCGTTCAAAACGGCCCGCACCGGTTATATGGTTTTGCTCTAAGGCTGCGTCGTCGGTGATGCTGTGGCTGAGCTTTTGGTACGCGACCGCCATCGGTGACCACCATGAACTGCAACTGATGGTCGGCCGTCTAGCGCTTGCTAGCGTCGCTTAAGGCTCAGGCGAACAATCGATCTCGCTGGGAGCGATGTCCAGCCAGGGAGGAAGAAGACAAGTCCCAACAGACTTGGCCCCGCTTACTCGAGCAGCCCCGCTGATGACGACGGGACTTTTCTTCAAGAATGTCAAGTTGACGAGCAACATGGCTCGGTGCTTCCCGCCCCATACCGCTCCCGTACGCCGTTACTGAATTTAAACCATTTTACGATGCCCTGTCGCCGCTCTATCGGGGATAAAGGCGTATGACGGGGGATGCCCGGCTCTTGCTGCTGATACTGGTAATCCTAACAATCGTGTCGCTGATCACATTGCTGAGCGCTCCGGCATTTCCCTGAGGTTCACGGCGAAGTCCGTGGGCTATTGGCGAAGAATCCAAATCGCCACGGCGACCACTCCGATTAAGAATGCTGCTCCTACCCCTACAGCGATCATCGACGCGGCTTGATCTGGCGTGATTCCGGACATCTGTTAAAGATTGGCGGGAAATCTTAAGAAATCTTTTCAACTTTGATTAAAGTTGCTCAGGAAACATGGCGGGCCCCAGCCAACGAGGAGAATCGGCTGGCGTTGAGACGAACCCGGATGGCGGCTCTTCGGCTCGCCCCGGTTGAGGACGAGATGATCGAGCACCTCGACGACGTCGAAGGGGGTCGCCCAACCTACCCGTATTTTCTTTCCAAACGCTGAAGTCCACGTTACCTGAGTAGAGTACCGGCGGTAACCGCAACTTAACTTAACCTCGGTCACGTTCATCCAGACTTAGGCCAGCCAATGGACCAGAACGAACTCACCGGCGAACAGAAGAACTTAGTGTGGCGCTATGTCGAAGTCGGGCGTCGATTTCGTCAGTTGTCAGACGGGTATCGCAGCTTCGCCGAGCTTGAGGACGATTTGGCACAAGGCTCTGGCATGTTCCTCTGCGGCTTGCTCGTCGAAGCGCACTCAAGCGGCGTCATCAGCGCGGATGTCAAAGACCCCGAGTTCCACAATGCCATCTTCGGCAATGACGACAGTTCGATCTCCGACATGACCGGCCAAGAGTTGCAGCAGGCGCGGCGGTACATCATTCAGGGAGAGGGAGAAGCACCGGTTTGCTGGTGGTGGGCCAAACCGCCCTTCCCGTCGCGGACGCGAATAGCAGGAGCGGGTCAGCTTTCCTTATCTGCCAACAACGGCTCGGCAGTTGAACGAGCCGAAAACTAGCTGTTTTGACCAAGTCGGCTGCAACATGATTGGCAGAAAAACCGCTCTGAAAAGTTCAAATGTTGAGCTTACGCTGAACGTACCCTTGAGAGTGACAGGTACCATTTCCATTACCGCCTTCCTGTAACCCTCAACAAATGTGCTCCGGTAACTTTCCGGGATTTGTTCGACAAACGGACGTGCGACTACAGCCCTTTCCGGTAACCCGAGCAGCTGTGCAAGCTTAGGTCCGTAGGTGACGAAGACAGCGTTTTCTGGTGTGCCATCGCCGCAGATCAGGAAGCGGTAGCCCCAGTCACCTCTCATCGGCGAAAAATCAAAGGTATCGAGAAGGGGAATGCAGTCAGGTCCCCAGGTATTTCTCCGCCAATGCTCCATCGTGCGCTGCACGTCGCGCTGCTCACGCGCCGTCTGAGCCTGTACAACAGTGGCAACATGCTCGGGTCCGGTCGGCGCGTCCTGCAATGTCGTGCTCCTAAACTCCAGCCTAGCGGCTATTGCTCGTAATGGCAGCTTCGCAGTGCCCAGCGAGTTCGAGTAATCCATCACGGACAAGGACGCGCTCTTCAGTGTCCGCCATCTGGCGGTAGCGAGCTGCCAAAACGCGGTATTCGGCTACCCGCTCCTCCTCGGACCACGTGATGGGGTCGTGCAGGGACGATACACATGAGGCGCTCACCCCAGGAGAATGCATGACTTTTTGTTGAGATTTGATGAACAGAGCGCACGGTGGTGGATTGCTTTGCAGAACAACGTCGGTTGGGCCCGACCGGAACGCGATTGGACGTTGGTACTGTTGAATTGGTGGAGCTGGATTGTTTGACTGCTCGGCTTAATGAACATCGGAGCTCACGCGAAACCACGCCGAAGGGTCATATCGGATGGCCGCGAGAAATCGACAGCCAAATTCTTTACGTCGAAGCCCAACGCGAGCGGCTGGTCGGGCATCTTACGCGTCAAGTCCTTTATCGTATGTAGCCTGGGTCAGACCGTCGCGATTACGAGCATGATTTCTGCAATGGGGGAATGCTGGTGGAGATCTGACGCCCGCCGTGACGCTATCCCATTTCGATCGGTCCAACGCGCGCCGGCTGCTGGCGGCGGACGGTTGGCATAGCATTTGCGCTGTAGCGGAGGGTGAAGGGGCCCCGTTGAACAAATCACACCTGGGCTCCGCTCGTGGACGAATGCATCTACCCAAGTGGGTTCGATGCGGTCGGACAGACGACGAGCGGCTCCTGCATACCTCGGATTTGCAGTCATTGGTTACCGTCGGGACAACGGCCGGCCGCTTTGTTCCAAACCCGGCAAAGGCGTCCCGCTCTGCAACAGCTTGGGAAACGGGTCCCCGCTGGCCGTTAGCCTAGCCAAGACTAGTCCGCTGTGTTCCAACCTCGGCATGACCCGAAGGTCGGGTGAGGATGTTGGACTGGCGCCGCCGTAGCCGATCCGGCCATACGGCGCAACGCCACGCGAGACGTCGAGCATACAGTCGCGGCGGGCGCTAGCGCATAATCCGCTGTCGAGTAGGACCCGGTACGAATACTTAGCGACGGCCTGCACCAATTTTCGTGAGGGTCGCCCGGCCCGGATCCAACTGTCGAGATTGCCCATTCCCCAATTATAGGCCGAGACGGCGTCGGGCCAGTTGACATAGCGCCGATAGAGAAGTGCCAAATAGGCGCGGCCGATCGTGCGGTTCTGCGCGATATCAAACCGATCGCCGCCCCCAACGTCGCGGGCGGCCTTCTCGCTGACCTGCATCGGACCCTGCGGGCCCGCGAGGTTCGGCCGCCACATCGCAGGATTTCTGCCATAACTCGACTCCGCGCCTGCGACAGCGTACGCGATGCGCTCCAAGTCCTGGCGCGCCGGACCAGCTTCTGCCGCAACGCTCCGGGCCATCCCGGTCAAATTCAAACCCGTACAAAGGAGCAATGCCCCCCAGAACGCGGCGGCGGACCCTCTCTTGGGATTCATCGGTTTCCGACGATTAACTTCTAATTGGAACGTATGCTGCTGAGCAGGATGCTGGCTTCGCTTACGCCGAGCTCGTGTGCACGCTCGTACCAAAAAATGGCCGCTGCTACATCACCGTGCCCGCGAAGATGTGTCTTCTCGAGGAAATGAGGATCATAGCTCTCGCCCAATCGCAATGCAGCCTCTCCGCTACCGGCGCCGGCAGCTCGCTCATAAAACAGGCGAGCCGAGACAAGGTCGCCAGTTCCGAACAGCGAGTCACCACGCGTTAATAACACGGCAACGTCTCCACTCGACAGCCTCGCCCCCCCGGCTGCGGGTGTGACTGCGGTATTTACCGTTGCTGCCATAGCGAGGTCTGGCGTAGTGAGGGCGTTTGGCTCCCGGGGCGCGCGCGTTGGCGTGTCCACCTCGTCCGGGAGCTTCGTTGTCTTCCTGCGGGCTTCGGCGGAGCCCTGTGAGTGCTCCGCCTTCCCCAGGTCGCTCAGTGCTGATGATCCCAAAGGAATACCGGTCACGACTGGATCATTGGCGGATTTTGAAAGCGCGGCCATCGCCACTGAGGCTGTCGCCTTTTCGGCAGTCGAAGGATTACGCATGACCACGAGGGCACAGAGTAGCGCAATCGCGACACTGCCGAAGGCGCACGCAACCCGGCGGCTCAGTGAATAGCGGTGCAAAAAGGCACTTTGTCGATAAACCCTATGGCCCGCGGTTTTGTCAGATACATCGTCGTGGGAAAGTTCGGAAATACCCTCTGACGTGCATCCCGCGCCTCGTACATTGGTCGCCTTACCCACTCCTCTTTCAAGTGTTTCGGAGAGCGACAAAGCGGGCATCAATGCTTTCGTGGTCATTCCTCTCGGGGCAGTTTCATCATGTCCCGCAGGAACTTCGGTCTCGTTCGCGCCTTCGCTTTGCTGTTGCATACGGTTCCTGATGACGTCCCGATTGCTGGCAAGCCGTACTGCTTCTTCCACGATCTCAGCCCGGGGACATCCGAGATTAAGCAATTTGCGGTAGATGAGCCGAACCGCATCGTCGTCCTCTGCCGTGAAAGCTTCAGAAAATTGTCGGTAGAGGAGAGTGGCTTCCGTGGAATTCTCAGAATTATGCATTAGTGCTCTCCGCGTCCAACCCCCTGGCTTGAACGTTAGGTCCGCTCGGAGGCGGGATGAGAATTCTTAATGGCTCACCGATAACTTGCCAATATACCTGAAGGGTGGCCTTGGCACCGTAGCCGTTTGCCGCTTTTATGGATCGGTTACTCTCTGCACAGGGGGTGGTACCAGCGCTACTGTTGTTACAAATAAATTAACGGGAATCAAGAACTCGCAATGAATCGACGAGTTTTCCTTGGGGTCGTCAGCGGGCTGCTCACGCCGCGTCTGTTGCAGGCCTCTACTCAGCCCATTCCGCTGCGGCGACTTCGTTTGGCGGACGCGCATACGGGCGAGACCTTTGACGGCCCCTTTCGAGATGACACGGGACCAGTGCAGCAAGCCCTGGCCGAGCTGTCCGAGTTCTTGCGCGACCACCATTCTGGCGAAAGGATCGTCTTCGACATCGGCGTTCTCGATTTTCTTGCCAGCATTATGGAAGCCGTCGGCGCGAATGAGGCGCTTGTGCTCTCGGGTTATCGTACACCCCAGACAAATGCGATGCTCGCACGAACGACATTTGGTGTAGCCGAACACAGCCAGCATATGTTCGGACGCGCGCTTGACGTGCGACTGCCCACCCGCAATGAAGATGCAGTGCGAGCTGCGCGAGAGTTGAAACTCGGGGGAGTCGGCTGGTATCCACGCTCGGGATTCTTCCATATCGATACGGGATCGGTACGCAATTGGACGCTGGACGAAAAGGGCCTGGATAACTTAGTGGGCGGGCAACAATGGGTGCGTTCCAAGAGTGGACGCCAACCAACCGACGACCATACGTCCATGCCGGGGCTGGAGAAGAGCGGACGTCCTCTGGGTCGGCTAGTGAATAGCGGACGTGCCCAGCCGGGTACGGAAATGAGCGGTCAGTCCTTAGCTTCGCTTAAACAGAGCGGCACGCCTCTGGTACGACCGGCTCGCCATTGATGCGCTGTTGTGTTCAGCTTCCCCATCGCATTGCAGCAATCCAACCAGGGCTAGAACCTTCCCTCTCTAGCCGCGAAATACAGCGACGTTCGTGGCCTGACGCCGCGCCTCAGTATTTCGTAGTACGCAATCCGCACCTCTGGCAGTCAATGCCCAGTCACCGAATTTAGGAGGACTTCGACCACGGCCGCGGGAAGAGGTATTGCCAAACAGCCCTTCGGCGATGAGCAAGCCCGAGACCCAGACCTATGTTCGAGTTCTTGCGGCCCCGTCAGAGGCACCAGCCGGACGTTCGGGAGGGAATTAAACATAAATTTAGCGGACACGTGGAACGGCATCTGAGAAGTAGGTTGGCAAAGCCCGCTCTGATCCGACTATTTCCAGTGTGACCAGGGAACACATGCTCCACGCTGTAGAGATCCGGTTCGCCGGCGAGCATTTTCAGGACGTCCTCCTTCAAGTACGCGGGTGGTTGAACGAAAAAAATTTCCAGCCAACAACTTTTCGGTACTGGCTCCACGAACCCGAGTCGGTGATGCGGGTCAATTTTGAATCTGAACCCCACGCGAAAGCGTTTGCGCAGGCGTTTGGCGGCGTCGTTTTAGCCTAGCCTGATTGCCGGTGTTTGTTGCGCCGGCAAAGGCTTACCCCAGTTCTGACGAATATTCGAAGAGATCCCTGCTCTCCAAACCACTACCGCCCATTGAATAAAAAATCACGGCGCCGCTCAAGTTTGTATAAACTTGACGACCTCCGATCGACCGATCGCCTGAGAAGCGCGCCAATCTGGCGAGATAAACGGGAATCCTGAGTTATTCCCCTTTTTAATGTCGCGGATTTGCGACTGAAGACGCGCGAGCCTGGTGCCGGCGCTCGTTTCCCGGGGAGCTCCTTTCGCACTGGATAGGCTCACAGAAACACAAAACCCTGGACGGAGCGTCGCTCGAGAGGCACTCTATGTACGCGTACGAATCCGGTGCAAGCCGTACAAAAAAACTACAATGCCGTACAAACCGCGGAGGGAGAGATGCAGGGCACCGTTCTAGCCGAAACCGAAGCATTTATCGCGAAGCAAAGAGAGGCGCTGTTAAACGAGCGGCAGGAAATGGTAAACCGGCAGCGCGCGCTTCAGGCGCAGCTTGACGAACTGGACGGGATGCTTGCGAAATTTGACGTCTTCGAAGGAAAGGCCGCGCAGCAAGCTCCTACTCGCCGGAACAGATCTGGCCAGCGCGGGTCAAGGCGAGAAGAGCTGCTCAGGATTATCAACCAATCCCATGGTCTTTCGCGCGGTGAAATTCTCGATAAGATGGGGCTGAAGGGTAATAAATCGGGCGAGATGTCGGTCTCGAACGCGCTCACCGCTCTGACCAAGAGCAAGCAAGTCACCCGCCGGGACCGGAAATACGTCGCCAGCTGAGCGAGGCCGCGGCCGCCGATGCCCCCCGGCTCCGCGGTTTATCGGCTGGGCAGGAAGACTCGATGGGATCCGTACGATAACCAAAGGCGCCGCTGCAGAAGGAAGTCTATGCCTAAGACCATATCGGCCTCGTTTATCTTCACATCGGCCACGAGGATTTCGGGGTTAGCGATTACCAGGGGGCCCACCTTCAGGTTTGCGAAGCGATGAAGGCGAGCGGATACGGGGCCTGCCGCAATCCCCTGGGTTGTGAGTGGACGATCGCTTAAAAGCAGGCTCTCAGTCACGCCGGTAGCGCGTGCGGCTGCCGTCGAAATTGTGGTGATTTGCGCGCCGGTGTCGATGAAAGCCGTCAGGGGTCGGCCATCTAGTTGCACGGCAAAAAACAGGTGCTCGCCGCGGGATAACCCCGTACTCAGCGAGATATACGGCTGCGTCCAGTCCGGTGCTGCTGTCGGGCAGGTTTGCTTTCCGTAGAACTTCAATTCGTGATGTGCGAGGTCGAGGTCGATGTCAAAGTCGCTTAGGATATCGGCTCCGAGCAATCCATCGAGGGGGGTGGCGAAGACCTGCGCCATTGTCACCGGCGCGACTAAGACCCGGTGCCATGGGAGTGCTACAGATCCGGCAGCGAAGCTGCGCAGTTCGACTTCGTGACTTCCTAGACCACCGGAGATGCCCCGCAATTGCCGCGGAAACTCAATCGCCGGACGCTCGGCTCCGATACGGCCGGCCGCCGTGGGGGTCAGAACCGTCCGTTCGGCACCCGTATCCAAAATGAGCGTTACGGGGTGACTGTTTGCCGATAAGGTTACAAAGGGTGCACGGTTGAGGGTTGCTACAACAATTTTGCCGCGCAGGGTTGTGCCACAACCATCAGCACAATAGCCGGCTGTCGACATACTCCCGAGCATGATCCCGGCGAATAAGGCCAACCGGAAATACGACCTTCCGAGATTCAAATTCGGTTTTCCTCAGCTCCCCTCGCGCCGCCCAGGCAAGACAAAGGTAAAAGCGGCAACAACCCCAGGGCGGATCATATCCGAACGCGGCGATGGTCCAGACCTTCTAGAGAGACATTGGCTCTGGAATTGAGCTTTAAATTTTCGATTGGGGCCACCAAGGCAATTGCCTTGAAGCTGTCATCATGCTTTGGGGGATCGTGTGCGGAGCTTGGTATCTTACGGGTTTCTCGCGCCACCCGCGCTATTCATTACGTTGTGCTTGGTGGGCGCCGCAACCGCGCTGGTATGGTGGCGCATCGGCATCGCCATGGTCCTCGTCTCGACGCTCTGCCTCTACGTGGCGGCCACCCCGGCGTTTTCTTCGTACCTTGCCTATCAACTCGAGACGGAAATCCCGGAAAACGTGGACTTTAGCGACGCCGGAGCCATCGTGGTGCTCGGGGCGGATGTGCGGAGCGGCGGTGGCAGGGATTCCGATCGGATTGGACCCGCATCGCTTGAAAGGCTCGTCTTAGCGGTCGACGCATATCGACGACTTCATCTGCCGATCCTGGTCAGCGGTGGGCGCATCGCAGATTGGCACGTTGCGGTGGCAGAGCTGATGAAATCGGTGCTCGAGGGATATTTTGGGGTCCCGGTCACCTGGAGCGAGCAGGAGTCGCGGACTACCTATGAGAACGCGCTTTATACGGCACAGCTGCTGCGAGGCGAGCCGATTAATACCGTCGTCATCATCGCGCAAAGGGAGGATCTTCCGCGCGCGATCTGGTCCTTTAAGCGAGTCGGAATACACGCGATCCCCTGGCCCACGCCGCGCACCACGTTGCGACTGGATACACCTGGGTATTTCGTACCTGACGCGAAGGCCTTCCAAGAAAGCTTTCATGCACTGCATGAAATGATCGGCTCTCTGTATTATCGGG
>DASQYT010000055.1:0-2754 GCA_035639075.1 Candidatus Elarobacter sp. | reverse complement strand
GCTGCTGTGGGCATCGGCGTAGCGCTCGGAGTGACAAGATATTTGTCCGCGATGCTCTACGATGTCCATGCCAACGATCCGCTAACAATAATCGCCGTGGCAGTGCTGCTGACGCTGGTGGCGCTCGCCGCATGCTACATTCCCGCGCGCAGAGCAACGCGTGTTGATCCGCTCGTCGCACTGAGATACGAATAGCGCAAATTGACGGTGCTTGAAGTGTCACCTATACTGAGAATTCGAGTTGCAGGGTGGATTCTCGCCTGATTGGCCTCTATTGACAATGAACGCCTGGCTTGGACGTACCCACAGACCAGGCGCATGCCGCCGAGACCCGCAACCGTTTCATCACGAACCTGAAAGTTGTCCCGGGAAAGGACTGCTGTATGGCTGAAGCAACGTGCCGCCGCGAGCTGGAATTGGAGATTCCCGCCGATGAAGTAACGAAAAAGATTGAGAGCGTAGCGAAGGAATTCGCGCGCCTTGCGAACGTGCCGGGATTCCGGCGCGGCAAAGCTCCAGTTTCGCTGATCCGGCGGAAATTCGCGGAGGACATCAAGGGAGAAGTGCTGCAATCGCTGGTGCCGGAGCGCGTGGAAAAAGCGGTGGCCGAACAAAAATTGACGCCCGTTTCGCAGCCGCAAGTCGACAAGCTCGATTTCAACGAGGGGCAGCCGCTGAAGTTTCGCGCTGTTTTTGAAGTGCTTCCGGAATTCGAGCTGGGCGATTACAAAGACCTGGCGTTCGAAATGCCCACTATGGACATCACGGACGCGGACGTGACGAAGACGCTGGAGGAGATGCGCGAGCGGGCCGCGGCGTTTGCGCCAGTCGAGGGGCGTGCGATTCAGGACGGCGACTTTGCCCAGGTGAAATTGCTCGGCACACCGGAAGGCGGAGGCGATCCGCTGCAAGCCGAAAGCGTGCTCTGCCACATCGGCGCGGAAGAAACGATGGAGCCGTTCAACACGAATTTGAAGGGCGCGAACGCGGGCGACCATAAGAATTTCGACGCGGAGTATCCGGCGGACTATCCGGACCCGAAACTGGCGGGCAAGAAGTATCACTACGCCGTGGAAGTCCTTGGCATCAAGACCAAGAAACTGCCGGAAATAAATGACGAATTCGCGAAAGATGTGAGCGACGCGACTTCCCTGGACGAACTAAAGAAGAAGGTTCGCGAAGGATTGGAGCACCAGCGCGACCATAAGCACAAGGAATTGCTGCACGAGAAAGTCCTGGCGGAAATTGTAAAGCAGCACGACTTCCCTGTACCCGAAGCGCTGGTCGAGCATCAAATGGACGTGCGGCTGGAGCGCGTGGTGCGGTCGCTGGCGGCGCAAGGTGTTGATCCGCGGGCCGTGAACGTGGACTGGGTAACCCTGAGGAAGCGGCAGCAAGAGCGCGCCAAGGACGACGTGAAGGCAGAACTGATTATCGACCGCATCGCGACGGCGGAAAACATTGACGTCACCGACGAAGAGCTCACACATGAACTCGAACACATGGCGGGACACAGTAACGAATCAGCGGAAGCGCTTCGCGCTCGTTTGACAAAGCAAGGAACGCTCGATAGGATGAAAGCCAAGCTGCGCAGCGACAAGACACTCGATTGGCTGGCGCAGAATGCCAAAATCAAAACCGTTGCGGCAGCGAATGCGGCGACGGATGCAAAGTGAAACACTCCGGCCCAGTGCCAGCGACATTTACCCAATGAAAAATTTCGAAGAACCAGAGTATCGCGGTACAACGCTCGTACCGATGGTGGTGGAACAGACCAGCCGCGGCGAACGCGCCTACGACATTTATTCCCGGCTCCTGAAGGAGCACATCATTTTCATCGGGACACCGATTGATGACCACGTTGCCAACCTGGCGACGGCGCAGATGCTCTTCCTGCAGGCGGAAGATCCCGAAAAAGACATTCAGCTGTACATCAACTCGCCGGGCGGCTCAATCACCGCGGGATTTGCGATTTACGACACGATGCAATTCGTGAAGCCGGACGTGGTGACGACTTGCGTGGGACAAGCTGCTTCGATTGCCGCGGTGTTGCTGGCGGGCGGAGCGCCGAAAAAACGCTTTGCATTGCCGAATGCGCGCATCCTGATTCACCAGCCATGGATGAGCGGCCTCGGCGGTCAGGCGACGGATATCGATTTACACGCAAAAGAGATTCTGCGCATGCGCACGACGATCAATACCCTGCTGGCCAAGCACAGCGGGCAGCCCGTTGACCGCATTGAGAAAGATGTCGACCGCGACTACATCATGAATCCCGAGCAAGCCAAAGAATACGGGATGATCGACGAGATTATTTTCAAGCACCGCTAGTTTCGCGCGGCGGAGTGCTTTGCGGCTTGAAGCGGGGAATTCACAGAGGGTTCCAAAAGGTTAGCAACCCATCGACTTTCTCTTTTGTTCCGGGGAATAATCGGCCTAGAATAGTGGCTAGAGACTCCGTCAAAGCTCAGCGGAGACGAGGCCTTCATACCAGTGAAGAAATTTAACCCAGACGAACCGCTGCGCTGCTCCTTTTGCCACAAGACACAGGAGCAGGTCGAAAAGCTGATCAGTTCGCCTTCGGACTATCCGCGCGCGTATATCTGCAACGAGTGCGTGGGCGTTTGCCAGACGATCCTGGAAGATGAGAAACGTGAACAGGCGGCTGCGCCGACGAAGCGGCTTCCGCGCCCGCCGGAGATCAAGCAATTCCTGGATGGCTACGTCATTGGACAGGACCGCACGAAGAAGAAA
>DASQYT010000054.1:0-4182 GCA_035639075.1 Candidatus Elarobacter sp. | reverse complement strand
TCCGCCAAAGGCGCGCTGCCAATAACCGTAGCTCAGCACGACTACGGGTGGAGCGCCGGGTCGATCATCTGAGGGTTGGATCGCGCGGCCAAGGGCCGACGAAACACACAAGGTCTCAAAGTAATTGCCGGAGACGAGTTCGCCACCAACGATGCTGGCCGGACCGTTGCCACTCAAATCCAGTTGACCGGCACCGGCCATCGCCAGCACGCTGGAGAATGCGTCTGTGTGCGCGAAGAGCGCCTTGTACATCGGAAACGAAAAGGAACAGCTTTGGATTGCTCCCGGCACCCACAGGCAGTCGCCGTAGCTGCTCGTGCCCACATTTTGAGGCCAACTATGAGCTGCCCAGCGAAGAATGACTAACTGCTCGGGGCGTCTGACCGGGATGGACTTTAGCATTACAGCATTGAGGAGGCTAAAGATGGAGGTGTTGGCGCCGATGCCGAGGGCTAGCGTGAGGACTGCCACGACTGTGAAACCTGGAGACTTGCGCAGCATGCGGGCTGCGAAGCGCAGGTCCCGACAGCAGTTTTCAACAACAGACTCCCAGCTGCTAGAGCGAACGACTTCCCTCGTAAGTTCGAGAGTGCCCTGCTCAAGCCGGACCGCGCGGAGCGCTTCCTTCCGGCTCATGCCCAGCTTCATCCTTTCCACTGCTGCCATCTCGAGGTAGGCGCTTAGCTCCTCGTCCAATTCCCGATTGACCTTATTCCTTCGAACGAGGGACCGGAGCCCAGTTGCGATATTTCTGAGCAAAGACATAGCTCACCCCTACGAAGCCTCCAAAATTCTGCCGATTGCGGCCACTTGCCTGCCCCATTCTCGTGTTTCGCTGTCGAGCCTCTTTCGTCCCTTCGCCGTCAGAGTGTAATACCTTGCCCGCCTGTTGTTTTCACTGGGTTTCCATTCGCCATCGATTAGCCCGTCCCTCTCTAGTCGTTGAATGGCGAGAAATAACGAGCCCGCATTCAGGCGGAAAACGCCCTTGCTCATCTGTTCGATTCGCACGGAAATCCCATATCCATGCATCGGCTCCAGCGCCAACGTTTTTAGGATGAGCATATCGAGCGTGCCCTGGACGAGATCACTCGGCTTGTCTGGCATAAGCCTTCTTCCCCTTGGCTACCAAGAGGAACATACGCTTCTTCTACTGGTTGTCAAGAGGAGAAGACCCCAAAATTCATGAGGAAAAGTCCTGAGCAGGCAACTGCCAGGCTGGAGGGGTGAGTTCGAGCTACTCGTAACGCACGGCGGCCGCGATTTTGACGCGGACAGCGGCCGTTGTCAGTACCCGTGACACACCCGCCACCCCGGCACCGCTACATGCTCAAAGAAAGTGTTTTATTCGATTCGCGTTCGGCCCGCAGCCAATCGTCTAGCTCGCCTCCCGGCTCTCTGCCACGTTCGAGATACATTTCATATGCACGGCGTCTGACTCGTTCTTATCCCATTGCCCTCGATTGAAAGGGCTCTCCGGTCGCTCGTGGCTCGGAGATTTCCTCAAGCTTTGCGTCTCTTGTTTCGCTGTCACGCGTGTTCTAGGAACGGAAGATTTCTCCCAGTCCTGCCCGAGAGCTCTCCGCCAGCCTTTCTGGGCTCAACTTTCGTCCGGCGGCCATCCGGGAGGCCTCGCGAATCGTGTCATCCACTTTTCCGAACAGTTTGTCGGCAGCGCCTGCGAGTTCCGCTCTTCTTCGTGGATGGAGTTTCGGAGCGACATCCGTTTGGAAGATATTCCGCAATTCTTCCAGGCTCTCGGAAAACACCTCGATCGTGTCGTGAATATAGAGGAGGTCCTTGGCGCGGTCTTTATACACGCGGTCTTCATGAATGAGGATTCTTTGTGCGAGAAAACTGGTGGGGTTCGCGATCTGTACTTTCCGCTTCGGCGAGAATGGATATCCGTTCTCTCTGCCCAATTGCACCTTCCACGGAGAAATCATCAGGATCTCGATGTAGCGAAGCAACTGAGACGAAATACCGCCTACTTCCTGCGTTGCCTTGCGCTTCCCCCAGCGGTCGTATTCACTTCCTACGAGCGGTGATAGAAATTCCGCGTAGAACGCGCCCCCTTTTCCATAGTGGTAGTGCGTTGCCGGTGGCCAATCCTCGCCCACAAACTCTTCCACGAAACCGGCGTCCAACAAACGTTTCCGAACACTCAACTCCCGCGCCTTGAGTTTCGGAGGCACGGCGACGTCTCCGTCGAGCGTGATTAGCGGAAGATAGGCGAGTCTTCGGGCGAGAGGACGACGCCGGTACAGCCGGTGGGCCCACCCACCGATAAGCACGACCTCACACAGCCACGGCTCAAGCGCACCGATAAATTTCGAAAATGCCTCGAGTTCTCGATCTCGTTCATTCATCGCTCAGGCGACTCAAATGTTGGGGCAAGTATCTTTCGCCAGATGATGTCCGCCTGCTCCTTGCCTCGCGCCGGGTGTTGTCCGACATCGAGCCACACCTGAATAATATCGCTGACCGCCAGGCCGCTCTTCTCCACAACTCCGCGGAATACACTTTCGCGGTTGCCCGGAAGACGCACGTAGATGTCCGCGTCTTGTTCCTCCGCGTTTTCCGAAAGACCTAGGTCTTTTAGAACGTCCCCGTTCAAACGCTCTACATATATATAAGGTTTCGCGCCGCGCACGAACCCGATGCCCAGAGCCTCGGCTGCTTCAAACAATGCAAGGCATATTCGCGGTCTCGGCGAAGGAGGGTGCTCGTTTGAATCTCGCGAGGGTTTCGATTCCTTTGACAGGTAGGAACGCAGCGCGCTCCGGAGGGCCTTTTCCCCTTTGTGAAGGACCCACTGCATCGGAACTTCCACGAGGCGGCGCTGACTCGCACCCCGCCACCGGTTCATCAGTTCTCTCCATCGAACCAGTCGAAGCGGACCTTGCCCGGACTCGAGAAAGCCTTCTTTCGAGAATTCTTCGATGAAACGAAACCCACTCATAACCGAAACGCCGGCCGCGGCCGCGAGCTGGGACGCTCCTTGATACTGACCTCTCGGAGCGGATAAATACGACTCGGGAATTCGCGGCGCGAGTAGAACCTTGAGCATCCATTGGTTCAAATCCGAAAAGAGCTGTGGCGCTCCCGCACGCAGTTTGGGCGAACAAATCTGCTTTTCCGATCGTCTTGCAGAGTTAAGTGATTCGAGCCCATGGCCTGCGAACGACCGAAACCCTTCCATGTCCATGAGACCCACAGCCACTTCGGGAACCCGTTCTTGCAGAAATCGTTTCGCCTCCTCGGCAACCGACTCTGGCATGTGATTTGCGCCCACAATCGCTACGGGGAGTGGATGATCGGAGAGGCTTCGGGAATAGTAGGACGCTTCGAGAGCCGCCTGAGACAGCAGCGGAATCACACGATCTTTCCGGCCTTCGGAAGCCCGCTTGATTTCCACTACCAGCTTCTTGCCGGGGCGCGAAGCAATCAAATCGGGGGCCGCTCCGCGCTCGCGAGGCTGCTTGAGTACTTTCCAGCCTTCCTCGCGAAAGAGATTGGCTACGACCAGCCCGAGTTGGGCTTCGCGGTCTGGCGACGGGTTTGGATAATGGCCTAGCATTGGCTTACCACGGCCATGGTATTCATCATGGCCACGTTAATTATCATGGCCATGATATATATATCCAGCCCCGTCGTCAAGACTCAAGAACGAATTCGGTTACCGGTCCTCTTCCTAACACACCGATAGCGCCGCTTTCGGGCAGGAAATAAGATAGTTCCATGCCGGCATGCAAAATCGTCGATATCGACATGGACGCCAAAAAACCGTATGCGAAACTTGGACAGGTTTTTCATCTTGGCTTTCTCTCGCTGACCTGCGCCTCGTTTCGTGTGCTCAGAGTAGCTGCAACGGTTTCGCGGACCGTTGCTCCGACGAAACAGCGTATAGTTCATGGAAGTTCTTGTAAATCAGTACGATTGGCTACCAGGTCCGCTGACCTTTCGGGTTGTGAAACGGCTCAAATTTTCAACAGTTGGGATAGTTGGGATAACACTGGGATAAGAGAGCCGCCCAATTGATCGCCTGAACCGACAAGCGGATTCTTCCTAACTCCAATGCTGGCAAGAATCTGGCGGAGAGGGGGGGATTCGAACCCCCGTTGGAGGTTTTGGCCCCCAAAACGGTTTAGCAAACCGCCGCATTCAGCCGCTCTGCCACCT
>DASQYT010000053.1:0-2821 GCA_035639075.1 Candidatus Elarobacter sp. | reverse complement strand
TGATGCAAGCCGCCCTGTGTCAGGGCAGACGCAACGCGATAAGTTCCGCAGGTAGATTGGAGCCCCCGGTCGGGACGACGATGAATTGCACGCCGTTCAGCATGTAGGTCATCGGCGCTCCCGTCGCGTTGCGTGGCAGCGCCACCTCGCCAACAACCTTTCCGGTCTCTTTGTCATAGGCGCTTAGTTTGGGGTCTCTAATCTCGAAATCCGGCACCTCCTCGGGACTGCCTCCCTCGCGATGCGTGCCGCCCTCTTGCCCAACGATGAGCAGCGTCTTCGTCAGGAGCAAATGACCGCGTGCGGCTCTTCCAAGGCCTCGGAGACCGAGCTGTCGCAACACAGGATTGCTCTGGGCCAGGTCGCCTGCCGGTGTCATCCAGCGATGATCGCCGGTGTTCAGATCGATGGCGGTGATACGCCCGTATGGTGGTTTCCAGAGGGGCACGCCCTGCATCGTCTCAACCGGAGTCATCTTCCCGTAGTAGTCGGTATTGGGTACTGAAATCTTTGTGAGCGTGGCCACGTACGGAAGCGTGACCGAGGAGACGTAGCAGATTCCCGTCTCTGGATCACACGCCGCGCCCGACCAACTTGCGCCTCCGGCGATGCCGGGCAACTCGATCGTCGGTTTCTGAAAAGAAGGCGGCGTGAACAGAGGACCGTAGTTGTACTTTTCCAGAACGGCCAACGCCTGCTTGCGCAGCTCCGGCGTGAAGTCGATGACGTCATTCTCTGTGACTCCCTGCCGATCAAATGGAGCGGGCTTGGTCGGGAAGGGCTGCGTTGGGGAGGTTTTCTCTCCGGGCACCGTGGACTGGGGAACGGGTTTCTCTTCAATGGGCCAGATCGGCTTGCCCGTCAGCCGGTCGAAGACATAGCAGAAGCCCTGCTTGCTCATCTGAGCGACGGCCTTCACAGGCTTTCCGTCAACTCGGATGTCAATCAGGTTGGGTGCACAAGGGAGGTCGTAGTCCCACAGCCCGTGGTGGACCATTTGAAAATGCCAGACGCGCTTGCCGGTTCGCGCATCCAGGCAGACCAGACTCTCTCCAAAGAGGCCGTCGCCGGGACGATGAACACCGTAGTGATCGTCCGACGGCGTGCTGAACGGCAGGTAGACGTAGCCCAATGCGTCATCCGCGCTCATCATCGTCCAGACGTTCGCTGCCCCCGTCGTCTTCCACGAACCGTCCTTCCAAGTCTCGTTACCAAACTCTCCCTGTCTGGGAATGACATGGAATATCCACTGCTGCTTGCCGGTGCGAACATCGAAGCCTCGCACGTCACCGGGTGGCATCTCTGCAGCCAAGGGAACATCGTTGACCTTCGAACCCATAACCACAACGTCGCGACAAATGATCGGTGGGGAGGAGACTCCGTACAGATGGCGATCGACAGTACGGCCCAACTCTTGCGTCAGGTCAATGCGCCCCTCGCGACCGAAGGTGCGAATAGGCTTGCCCGTCTGCGCGTTCAGGCAGATCAGATAGCCGTCACCGGTGCCAAAAAGGATGCGTTGATCGTCACCATCTGCCCAGTAGGCGACGCCGCGATGCACGAAGCCATTGTTGGATGGCGTTCCGTTCTTCCATGTCTCGGGGTCGTAGATCCACCGGGTCTTGCCTGTCGCGGCGTCGATGGCCGCGACTTGGGAGAGCGAGGTACTGATGTAGAGAACACCGCCGACCATCAGCGGAGTAGCTTCCCAAACCCAAGTTTTCAGATGATTCGCTTTCGCGACCTCCTCTTCGGCGGAGCGCCATGTCCACGCGGTTCTCAGGCGATTGAAATTGCCCCCGCTTATCTGCGTGAGAAGTGAATATTTCGAACTGGCCTTGTCGCCGGCATAGTTCAACCATTCTGTCGCCGCGCCCCGGACCTTCCCCGCCCGAGCATGCGCGGGACGGCCGACAGGCACCCCCGTGCCCGCGGCCTGAGCAGCCTGCACGATGGAGGTCACTCCCCCCAAGAAAGGCGCTGCGACCAGGGCCGCCCCGGCTTTCAGAACTTCTCGCCGGGTCCGCAAAGCATGGACATGCTCTTGATTGGAATCGTTACATTGATTGCACATGGAAGGTTTCCTTTATAGCTAGGAATTGTGCAGGCTGACTGGACACCGGTACGGTGCCACAAACCCGCCATCAACCGCCAGCGCGTGTCCGGTGACGAAGGAAGCCGCATCCTAACACAGCATTTATGAGATAGCTTCTAGTGAATATGCATCTGTTTCCGCAGCGGCAGCGGCGACTCTGTCACGTGTCGTGGCCTGTGAATAACATATGATGGCGGCGCAGTGAGCGGTTTGAATTCGATTGCTGCAACTGGCGCCGGCGCCCCAGTCACCTGCACGAATTTCGCAATGGAAGGTACTCCAATCTTGTTTACGAGAAACAGCATGTAGTAGCCCGGCGGCGTAAGGTTCGAATTCTGGGGCAAAACCGCAGTGAGCCCGCCGTTCTGCACGGTGAAGGACAGTCCGACGAAGCGTTGATCCATATCGAAGGAATGAGTAACTGAGCCGGGTTTGATCAAGACAACAGACCCGATGTCTGTATTCGGTGTCTGCACCGCGAATGTGCTCCCATACGTGATTGAGGCGGGAGCGCTGCTGATCGTCGGCCGCATCGCCGCACTGCCATCCGAGTTAAACAGGTACGCTGGCTGGTAAATCTCGATATGTTTCTCGTAGACGCCCTGCTGTGGGTTCCCGCCGGCCAGAAACACCGTACCGTCTGGCAAAAGCAACTGGACGTTGTGGTAGAGCCTGGGAAAAACGTTGGCGCCAGCTGAAGAAAAACTATTGGTCGCGGGATCGTAA
>DASQYT010000052.1:0-4521 GCA_035639075.1 Candidatus Elarobacter sp. | reverse complement strand
TCATGAGGCTGAAGATACGTTGGAGCAGGATGCCCAACTGGTCCAGCAATGCCTCCAGGGCGACGGGTCGGCCTGGGAGGAACTTGTGCGTCGCCACAGCAGGCGCATTTTTAACATCTGCTACCGGTTCACGGGAAACCGAACGGAGTCCCAGGACTTGTCGCAAGATGTTTTCCTGCGAGTGTACCGGACTCTGGGCAGCTATCGTTCGGCCCATGGCGGATTCGCAACCTGGATGACGAGCGTGACGCGCAATCTGCTGATTGACCATTACCGTAGGACGAAGAGAGATCGCGTAACGGATTCGCTGGATGACAAGATGCCGGTGGTGGAAAACAAGGAATCCGCGGGACGGCGGCCGGATGAGCAGGCCCTGTTGGGAGAGTTGAGCGGCCAAGTACAGTCGGCGCTGACGCGGCTTTCGCCGGAATTGCGAGAAGCGGTGATCTTGCGCGACCTGCAGCAATTGGAGTATAGCGAGATTCAACAGGTGCTAGCGGTTCCGGAAGGAACAGTAAAATCGAGAATCAATCGCGGACGAATCGAACTGGCGAGGATTTTGCAGCAGATGGGAGTGCGGCCCTCCTAATGGAGGCGGAGATTTCGAAGCCGGCGCAGAGCATTTTATGAACTGGACTTGCGAACAAACCGAAGCGCGGTTGAGCGATTACCTCGATGGGCTATTTCAGCCCGCGGAGCAAACGGCTTTCAACCACCACGTGAATACGTGCGAACGGTGCGCACCACTGGTCGCGGCGGTTGCGCGGACGCTAGGCAGCTTGTACGCCCTGGAGCCGGTGGAAGCGCCGCCAGAACTTGAAAGCGCGATCCTGACGGCGACGCTGGGCGCGCCGAATTGGCGGAACCTGAGGCGGTGGCTGAAGAGTCTGCAATCGCCGCGGTTCGTTTACAGCCTGGCCTCGGTGGCCGCGACAATCGTCGTCATTCTTACGGCTTCCGGTTTCTCATTTCGCAAGCCCAAGCTGGCGGATCTTGCTCCAGCCACGATTTATCGCAAAGCAAACAGCCAAGCACATATCGTTTATGCACAGAGCGTCAAGTTCGTCAGCGATCTGCGCGTGGTTTATGAGATTCAAACGCGTCTGAACGAAAACGACCAAAATCCCGCCACCAGGGAACAATCAACCCCCAAGAATTCTCCTGACAAGCAGCCGGGCCGCACCGACAACACGAATCCGTCCGCGCCCAAGCAGCAGAACCGTGCCGACGAACTCGGCAGGAATCTGCGGGTACTGGCTTCGGAATTTCCCGTTCTGAGCGGCTCGATTGGTGAGAGGAGAACGCAATGAATTGTGCCGTCCATTCCGATGCGGACGCAGTGGGGTACTGCCGGAATTGCGGCAAGGCCATGTGTTCGACGTGTGTGCGGCCAGTGCGCGACGTTCTCTATTGTGAAGAGTGCCTGGCGACCATCGTAGGCATTCCTGCTCCGACGCCTGCGGTTGCTGCTCCGCCCGCGGGATCACCGTATCAGATGCCTGCCTCGAATTTGCCTCCTGCATCGCCAAGCCAAGCGAGATCAAGCCCCGTACTGGCTTTCTTCCTGGGATTTCTGCCGGGAATGGGCGCCTTTTACAACGAACAATACGGCAAAGGCATGATTCATCTCGCCATTTTTCTGGTGCTGTTCATTACCGGAATTGACGGCTCGATGAGCGGTGGGGCGGAAGCAGCCCTGTGGATTTGCGTCGCTGGTCTGTGGGTCTATATGCCCATCGAGGCTTACCGCACGGCAAAAGCACGGCAGACGGGCGAAACTGTTTCCGACCCGCTGGATTCTTTTACGAAAGAGCGCCCGATTGGCCCGATTCTGCTGATTGGCGCGGGAGTCTTGCTGTTGCTGCACAATTTTGATTGGTTTCCCTGGTACCGGATTTCGCAGTTTTTTTGGCCGGCAGTCTTGATCGGCGCGGGCGTTTTGATGATGCGCAACCGCCTGGACCGGCGTTCTTAGGAGGATTTAGTCGATGAGTGATCGGATTCGATGCACATGCAGGCGATGTACGATTCGCGGGCTGATGGGGCCCGCGGTCATCATCACCGTTGGCGTGCTTTTTCTATTCGACCAGATGCGAGGCGGGTATCTTTCTTTTGGCAACACTTATCCCGTCATTCTCATCGTGATCGGCGCGATTAGTCTTGCCGCTGCGGCGGCGCCGACGGATGGCCACATTTCCGATGCGGTTCCTCCAGCGGGCCCAGCCACGCCTGGCACTGTGCCACCTGCTCCGCAGAGCCAATTCCCCGCTCAGGGACAGGGGCAGTAGGACTCTATGGCTGATCTCCGTCCACGCGGCAGCTCATTTTTTCCAGGTCTCTTGTTACTTTTCGTTGGGTTGCTGCTGCTGCTTCACAACTACCGCGGCGTCAGTATCGGTGTGGTGATTGGCCATTGGTGGCCGCTGATTTTGATTCTCTGGGGCGGGATCAAGTTGTATGAACGCACGGCGGCGAGCCGCGCTGGCGATCCGGGTGCGGCGAAGATTAGCGGTGCCGAAGTTTTCCTTGTGCTGGGGCTGCTCAGTCTCCTCGGCATAGTGGTGGCGGTTGATTACGGCAGGGAAAATCTGCCTGGCCACATTCGGGAGTGGGGAAACAGTTTTGAGTTTGACTTGAACGTAGCGCCCAAATCCGTTCCCGCAGATGCGCGCATCACGATACGCAACGGCCATGGCAATATCAGCGTGCGTCCTTCGGAAGATTCGCAAATTCGAGTTTCCGGGAAAAAGAACGCCAAGGCGTGGAATGAAAGCGATGCTCAGCAATTCGCCGAGCGCGCAGGCGTCGAGATCGCGCAGAATGGCGACGGCTACGAAATTCGTCCCATGGGAGTCAGCGCGGGCGACTCGCGGATCAGTTTCGATCTCGAGGTGGCGGTTCCGAAAAAGGCTTCGCTGACGATCCGCAACGAGAAGGGCGACGTCACGGTGGCGGACATGGCCAAGCCTGTCAATGTGACGAATGGAGTTGGCGACGTCGAGGTTCGCGGCACGGGCGGAGACGTCAGCATCGAGACGCGAAAGAGCGACATTAAAGTTTCCAACACGAAGGGCAACATCAAGATCTCCGGCCACGGCGGAGAAATCAATGTGTCGTCCGCGACGGGCGGGCTGACCGTCGACGGGGAATTTTACGGAGCGATCCGGGCGGACAAAATAGCCAAGGGCGTGCGCTTCCTTTCGCGGCGCACGGATCTGACTCTGTCGCAACTCGCCGGCCACATGGAGGCCAACCCGGGCAATTTGGAAATATTTGACGCGCCCGGGAACCTCAGCGTGCGCACGCAGGATGACATCACGCTCGAGAATGCGGGCGGCAAGGTCAAAGTGGATAATCGCCGCGGGAACGTGAACGTGCGGTTTTCGATTGCGCCGAAGGAAGACATCGAGATTGACAACGCTTCTGCAGGGATTACGCTGAGCTTGCCGGAGTCATCGAGCTTCGAAATCGTGGCGGATTGCCACTCGGGAGACATTGATAGCGAGTTTCAATCGGATTCGCTGAAGCTGACTTCGGGAACGAAGTCCGGCGATTCACACCTGGAAGGAAAATACGGAAGCGGGCGCGGACCGAAAATTATTTTGAAGACCAGCTACGGGTCGATTTCCATTCACAAGACCAGTTAATAGCTTCCCTGAAACAATCAATCTAGCGCAAGGAAATTTGTTCGGGCAGAGAAATTCGTCAAGAGTCTCCGCCCAAACGGTGAGCTTTTAGCGGCCGCTGTGTTCAAAGTTGCGCGCGCTCGCTTAGAGCAGGTGGTTCACATAGAACCCATGCGCTGCTGCATGCTTACCCAGTTCTTGCCAAACACCACCCGGCGTCGCGGTCCCGGTGTTGCTCAGGATTCCGCCGAAGAGATTCTGCAAGCATGGAGCGGCCACGAGAGGCGCTTGCGGCTTCGGCAGGCTCGGCACCACCGTATCCGGCTGGCTGAAGTCCAGCGCGTAAGCGAGGTTCAGCACATCATCGCTTGCGTCCCGCGGAGTCAGTGGCGCGAGTCCCCAGCGCCACTCGATCAACTTCAAGACGGAAGTGTGATCGAACACCAGCGCGCTGACTCGGGGATCAGCCGGATTCCCTCGGCTGAAAGGCGACGCGACGACGGTGGGAACGCGCAAGCCGAGCAGCGCTTTGCCGTTCACAAGATCGGTGTCCACGTTGTTGGCGGCGGTGGCTCGCGGCGGCGCGACATGCTCGAAAAAACCGCCCCACTCGTCAAAGTTCACGATGAAAACCGTGTTGGCCCACCTAGGGCCCCGTGCTACAGCTTCGAAAGTCCGATAGAGGAACAGATCTCCTTCGCGGATGTCGGCGTGCGGATGATCGTCGTTGCCGGTGCCGTCGTCGAGAATGGTATACCGCGGATCGACAAAGGAGACGGCAGGAAGCGTTCCGTTTCTCGCTCTCAGAAGAAATTCTTCGTAGAGACGCGACGTGCCAAGATACTTCGCGCCCCACAGCGCGGTGAACGGAACATTCGAATAGAAATAGTTTGCG
>DASQYT010000051.1:0-14135 GCA_035639075.1 Candidatus Elarobacter sp. | reverse complement strand
GGCTCTATCAATTTGCGCGAAACGTTCCCGTCGAGATTGTCGGGCGCTCCACGGCAGATTGGGTGCAAGCATCGGACGAAAGAGACAATTCGAATGAGCCGCAGGGAACGAAGAAAGAGGATTGGTTTCTCGTGCGTGGCGTGGCCACGCGCCCGCCCGGAGACCCCTCGACGCAATCTGCCGAGCCCACAAATACAACGCAACCCGGCGACCAGACCGTGCCCATCGCCGGCTGGGTAGTGGCCCGCTTCATCGAAATGGACTTGCCAGATCCGGTACGCGAAGGAGCAGCTTCCGCAAATATCCGGCCGGTAGCGTGGTTCGAACTGAATCGCGTGAGCGACCCTTCGGGCGACAAGCCGCAGTATCTTTTGGCGGCGGCGCGCGGGCCGGAAGGCCAGGCCTGCGACTTTACGACTTTGCGCGTTTACACGTGGTATGCCAAAAAGGACCGGTACGAAACCGCATTTATCGAAAACAGGCTTTGCGGCCAGTTGCCTATTCGGCTTGGCACTGGGCCCAACCGCGAACCCGAGTTTCGCTTGCGCGTGATGGACGGGAACAAACAGGAACGCGTTTACCGTTTGATCCAAACAGTTGTTCGACGTGTCCGCCAGCCAGGTGAAGCTTCCGGAAAGCATGGCTCGGCGAAGATGACGCGATGACGCTGCACATCAACGAGGTGGAAGTGCGAGCCGTGCTGACGATGCCGCAGGCGCTCGATGCCGTGGAAGAGATTTCGCGCAAGCAGTCGACGGGAGAAGTTGTAGTGCATCCCCGACGGAGGTTCGAACTGCCCGGAGGAGGATTTTTTCACTACATGGCCGCGGCGGATTACTCGGCCGGCTTCGTTGCCATGAAGCAGTACACCTACGTTCGCGGCAAACTGCAATTTCTTGTTCCACTTTACGAGATGGCCACGGGCGACTTACTGGCCCAGATCGAAGCGGATTACATGGGGCAGTTGAGGACCGGCGCGGCTTCCGGCGTAGCCACGAAATATCTGGCGCGCAAAGATTCTCGCATAGCCGCGATCGTCGGCACCGGCGGCCAGGCGAGGACGCAGCTCGAAGCGGTTGCCCTGGTTCGCAAGCTGAAATCGGCGCGCGCCTATGGCCGCGACTCCGCAAAGCGCGAGAAGTTCTGTGCCGAAATGTCCGAACGAATTGGCATTCCCGTGCATCCTTGTTCATCCTCGGCAGAAGCGGTACGCGGCGCCGACATTATTTCTACGGCCACAACTGCTTCGCAGCCGGTCGTGCGCGGCACGGATTTGGCGCCTGGAGTCCACATCAATGCCATCGGCGCGAACCACGCGCACAAGCGCGAGCTGGATGATGAAGCCGCCGCCAGCGCGGACGTGATCGTCGTGGATTCCGTCGAACAGTCGCGACAGGAAGCAGGCGACCTGATCATCGCTTTTCACGGCGACGAAATTTGCTGGACCGGGGTCAAAAAACTTTCTGAAATCGTGGCGGGGAAAGCGAGCGGCAGAACCAGCGATTCGGAAGTCACACTTTTCAAATCGAATGGGATTGCGTCATGGGATCTCGCCGTGGCGATGAGAGTCTACGCCATGGCGCGAGAGAAAGGGCTGGGCAGGGAATTACCCCTGTGGAGTGAAAGCTTGAATCGCTAGGGAAACCGCCTAATGGCCTTTTACGCCGAAGCTGCGGCGCAAGGCATCATGCAGCCGGGACTTCACGTCGCCGGGCAATTCGATAGGTTTCGAATCGCAGAAAAGTTGCACGGTCATCCTGGTTTGATCGACCACGATTTTGCACTCTTCACAGTGTTCGAGATGCCGCTCGAGTTCCTGCCTCATCGATAGATCGAGATCCCCATCGATATAGTCCGAAATCTCGCGAATGACGTTTTTGCAGTTCAATTTGCAACACCCTGGCGAAAATAGCGATTCAGCTTCTGGCGGAGCTTGAGCCGGGCCCGCAACAGCCGTGATTTTACCGCAGGAACGGAGATTCCGAGCGCTTTGGCGGTTTCTTCCGTGGAAAGTTCTTCGACATCGCGCAACACGAAAACAACGCGAAAGTCCGGCTCCAGGTTGTCGATGACCTCGGAAAGGATTTCGTGCATTTCCGTCTGGGCAAATCGTTGTTCCGGGCTTGGCCCCCAATCCTCAATCTCCCGTGGCATAAGGTCTTCGTCGCCTTCCACCGGCTCGTCGAGCGAAAACTGGTTCGGGCGGCGTTTGCGCAGGCGCATCAGCGCTTCGTTCGCGGCGATGCGCACCAACCAGGTGTAAAAGCGGGAATCTTCTTGGAAATCCTTGAGATGCGCGTAAGACTTAAGGAAGGCGTCCTGCATGGCGTCTTCGGCGTCTTCGCGATTTCGCGTGATGTTCATGGTGAGCCGGAAGATTTTCGCTTCGTAGCGGTTCACAAGCTCTTCGAAGGCGCGCGCGTCGCCGCGCTTGGCGGCGGCCACCAGCAAGTGTTCGTCCTCGCGCGCAACCGTGGAGGGTAGTCGATGAGGATTTGGTGCGTTCAATGGTATCGGCAGCCCGATCGGCGGCTGCATCCTCGCTTTCCCATCCATAAAGGTAGCACAGAGCATTGAACACTTCCTCAGTCCAAGTGCTTGGATGCTCCGGCCGGCTATGAGATTCAGGAAATAGCAAAAAGTTACGTTGTTGTTGTACTCCGAGGGCCGCAGGGGAATAGCTAGAAGCTAGGCTCCATGTTCAAAGAGGGCAGTGATGACCTGGCGGCCTATGCCGAAAAGTGCGCTGGCCGGTTCGACGTTAAGTAGTAAAATCGAAGGCCACAGTCATCTTACAAATGCGAACACTTCCCGACCACCTTCGAAAAGGTATGAAGCTTGTGATTGTCGGCTGCAATCCGAGCGAGTCCTCCGTCCGCGTAGGCCATTATTACGCCGGCCGCGGCAACGAATTCTGGCCCATGCTTTATGAAAGCGGTGTCGTACCGGAGCCTTTTGATTATCACGACGACAAGCGAGTGATAGAATTCGGCGTCGGGCTTACCGACCTGGTGAAGCGTCCCACCAAAGGTATCGAAGAACTGAAGCGCGAAGACTACGCCGAAGGACGAATCGTTCTCTCGCAGAAGCTTGAGGAATTCGCTCCTCATGTTGTGGCATTTAATGGCAAACTGACCTACGAGCAGTTTGCGCAGCGAAAATGCAAATTTGGCATTCAGAAGGAGATGCTCTACGGAGCGCGCGTGTATGTTCTGCCTTCCACCAGCGGCGCGAACGCCACCGGCAGGAGCGAGAAGGTGCGGCACTTTAGAAAACTGGCGCAACTCGTTGCGCGCATCGGCAAAGAACACGAAACCAAGGCCCACTGAACGGAGTTCCCCGTGAGCAATCCTCCACAACCTGCGCAAGCCGGAGCGCTCATCCTTGAACAGAGGCACGAAGGCATTGCCGTACTGGTGATGAATCGCCCCGACCGGCTGAATGCGCTGAACAACGAGCTAGCCTCGGCGCTCAATGACGCGCTCGGACGAATCGCGAAAGATCCGAGCGTCAATGTGGTGGTGGTCACCGGAGCGGGACGCGCTTTTTGCGCGGGCGGCGACCTGGGCGCGCTGGGCAAGGGCCGCCAAACCGGCGCGACACATGAGTTGGAGCCGCTGCTGCGCGCCGGCATGCAAATGGTCCTCAAGATGCGCACCATGCCACAGCCAGTGATTGCCGCGGTGAACGGAGCTGCCGCCGGTGCGGGCATGAACATTGCTCTCGCTGCGGACATTCGCATTGCCGCGGAAGAAGCGACCTTCGGACAAAATTTCGCAAGGGTTGGATTGTTTCCCGATTACGGCGGAACTTATTTCCTGCCGCAACTTGTTGGACCAGCCAAAGCTGCCGAACTTTTTTACACGGGTGACATGATCGATGCGAAAGCGGCGCTTGCGCTCGGCTTGGTAAATCAGGTCGTTCCGGCCGCCCAGCTCGAAACAGCTGTGAAAACGTTGGCGCAAAAAATCGCGCAAGGGCCGTCGCTGCCTATCCGCGCGGTGAAGAAGGCGCTTTTTGCGAGCCAGGAGAAGGAACTTGCGCAGGCGCTCGACAACGAAGTGCGCGAGCAGGTTCGTTGCTACCTGTCCGATGATTGCAATGAAGGAATTCGAGCGTTTTTCGAAAAGCGGCCACCGAAGTTTCAGGGAAAGTAGCCTTCCTGATTCTATCCTCCGACGATCATGACTAACGGCCACGAAACGATTCAGTTGCGGCTCGAAGATCGCGCGGCGTGGATCACCCTCGACCGGCCGCCGCTGAATATTCTCGACACAGCGATGATGCGGGCGCTGGATGCGGCGCTGAAACGCGCTGTCCCCAAATGCGATTTCGTGATTTTTCAAGGCGCGGGCCAGAAGGCTTTTTCGGCGGGAGCGGAAATTGCCGATCATGCTCCCAAGCGCGTCAGTAAAATGCTCTCGGCGTTTCACGCTGTTTTTCGCAGGCTCGCTGCCGCGGACCGCGTGACGATCGCTGCTGTTCACGGATACTGCCTTGGCGGCGGGATGGAACTTGCGAGCTTCTGCGATTTTGTACTTGCTGCGGAATCCGCGGAGTTTGGCCAGCCGGAAATTAAACTGGGCTGTTTTCCTCCCTTGGCGATAGTCACGTTGCCGCAGCTCATTGGGATGCGCGCGGCAGCACGACTTATTCTAACTGGAGAGCAAATCGGCGCGACGGAGGCCTGCCGGCTCGGTCTGGTTACGCGGGTGGTTCCTGATGTACAGTTCCCTGCTGCTGTGGACAGTTTGCTCGAGGAGCTGTGTAGGTTGAGTCCGAGCGTCCTCCGGCTAACGCGAAAGACACTCCATCGTCTCCATTTTGCGGATTTCGCGAAGCAACTCAAAGAAGCGGAACGCGTATACTTGTCTGTGCTGATGAAGAGCCATGATGCGCGGGAAGGAATACTTGCTTTCCTCGAAAAACGCAAACCGAATTGGAGGGGCAAGTAGATGGATGAATTGGAAATCACGCCAACGGATGTGAAAGCGCGGATGGATCGCGGAGAGCAATTGGTTCTCATTGATGTGCGCGAGCCCTGGGAGCATCAAGTTTGCCGGATCGAAGGCGCGAAACTCGTGCCGCTCGGTTCGCTCGCGGCGAGCCTCCAGACACTTCCGGACGTGGACGAAGTGATTTGCTATTGCCATCACGGCATGCGCAGTCTAGACGCGGCGGCTTGGCTGCGGTTTCAGGGGATCGAAAAAGCGAAATCCTTGTCTGGCGGAATCGAGCGATGGTCTGTCGAGATCGATCCGAGAGTTCCGCGATATTAGCTGGAACCTTGCTGAAATAGGGCGCAGCCCGCCGCGGCGGGCGCGACTACAAGAAAACGTGACCGGGAAAGAAGTCCTTGCTAAAGATGAAAATCAAATTTCTGCAGAAGCCGACGTGAACTACTTGCCGAAAAGCAAGAGGTCTCTTGCTGGAAATGGGCGTGGAGTTTGAGTCACGCGATTTGGATAAGGAGCGACTGAGCGAAGCAGAGCTCGAAGAACTGATCGGCGACCGCGATTACAAAGAATTTCTGAATACGCGAAATGAGCTTTACCGAGCACGGAATATGAAAGAACATCCGCCTTCGCGCGCGGAGGCCATTAAACTGATGGCGAAAGAGCCGAATCTCATTCGCAGGCCGATAGCGCTTCAGGGATCGCAGATGGTGCTCGGATTTGACGAAGCAGCTTACCGGAAAATCATAAAGTAATTTTCAGTGATCGTGAAACAGCGGCCCCTACGAAAGCGAAAGAGCAACGGATGGATGTAAAAACGATTGCCGTGATCGGCGCGGGCACGATGGGGCGCGGGATTGCCTACGCCGCTGCTTTCGGCGGGTACACCACGGTCCTCGAAGACGTATCGCGTCAGGTGCTAGAACAAGGCGTTGCCTGGATTCGCCAATCCTTCGAAGAAGGGGTGGCGCGCGGCAAGGTTGAAGCCGGCGTGCGCGACAAAGCGCTATCGCTGATCTCGACTGCGAACAACGTCGAAAACGCCATCCGCGATGCCGACCTGATCATCGAAGCCGTTCCGGAAGAGCTGGAGATGAAGCTGGAACTTTTTACCATCTTCGACAAGTTCGCCAAGGCTGGCGCCATTTTCGCAAGTAACACTTCCTCGCTTTCGATCACGGATTCTACGGACGTCACGGTTTCGCGCGATCGCTGCATCGGGATGCACTTCTTCAACCCCGTGCCGAAAATGAAACTCATCGAAATTGTGAGGACGCCGCACACGTCCGACGAAACCGTGGAGACCTGCCGCGAAGTCGCGCGCTGCATGGGCAAGGAAGTGGTGATCGTCAACGAGGCGCCCGGATTTATCACCACGCGCGTGAACGCGCTGATCGGCAACGAAGCGTTCAACATGCTGGAAGCCGGAATCGCCACGCCCGAGGACATCGACAAAGCGATGAAGCTGGGGCTGAATCATCCCATGGGACCGTTCGAGCTGGTCGATCTCGTGGGACTTGATGTGCGGCTCAAAATTCTCGAGTATCTCCATCAAACGCTGGGCGAAAAGTACCGTCCTAATTCCTTGCTGCGGCAATACGTTCAGGAAGGACGATTGGGCCGCAAGACGGGACGCGGTGTTTATGAATACCCGCAACAAAAAGCCGTGGAGAAAAAAGCGTAATCGCGCCTGAGAGAACGGACTGATTCCACAATGAAATCATTCGCCGAGAGAATCGTCATCCAACAGGGCGACCTGACGGAAATGGACACAGACGCCATCGTCAACGCGGCCAACAACGATTTGTTTTTGGGCGGAGGCGTAGCGGGAGCGATTCGCCGCAAAGGCGGCGAAGAAATCCAGCGCGAATGCGATGCGATCGGCAGCATCCCGATCGGATACGCGGCCATCACCACGGGAGGAAAACTGAAGGCGCGATTCGTGATTCATGCCGCCAGCATGGAGCTTGGCGGAAAGACGAACGCGGATTCGCTGCGGCGCTCCGCGGCGCACTCTTTGAAAATTGCCAATGAGCGCGGCTTGAAAACCATCGCGTTTCCCGCAGTTGGGACGGGCATCGCAGGATTTCCGCTGAAAGATTGCGCGGAAATCATGCTTCGCGAGACGGCGCAGCATCTGCGAGGAGAGACCTCCCTCGAAACAGTCTACTTCGTGCTTTTTGACGAAGCGGCACAGGGAGTGTTTGAGCGAGCCTGGAAAAAAATCCAGGCGGAGCCCGCTTCCGGTTCAGCGGGAGCGAAAGGCGCGTGACGCCGCTCGCCGAATTACTTGCCGACCGCATTCGCCGCTTCGGCCCCATTACGTTCGCGGATTACATGCGCGAATGCCTGTACCATCCGGTGCACGGTTATTACAGCAAAGCAGAATCCAAACGCTTTGCCGATTATTACACCAGCGCCGATGTGCATCCCATTTTTGCCCGCCTCCTGGCGCGGCAGTTCGCCGAGATGTGGGAAACTCTCGGCCGCCCGGAGGAGTTTACGCTTGTCGAGGGCGGAGCGGGCGCGGGGCGGTTTGCTTCGCAAGTTCTCGATTTTTGCGAAGCAAAGCTTCCTGTTTTTTATGATGCCCTGAGGTACGTCGCTGTGGAGCGTTCCGCTGTACGGCGCGAACAGGCGACGATACATGCGAAGCGCCACGCGACTGCCGGACACTTCGTGAGTTCTGCTGAAGTTCCGGCGCACATCGCGGCAGGGTGCTTCTTCTCCAACGAGTTGGTGGATGCACTGCCAGTGCATCGAGTGGTGATGGACCGCGGCACGATGAACGAAGTTTTCGTCGCTCATCACGACGGGGAGTTCGTGGACGTCGTAGCGCCGCTTTCGACTTGCGCCATCTCCGAATATTTCGGCGTGCAAGGCATTACCCTGCACCAGGGCCAGCACGCCGAAGCGGGATTGGAAGCGTGCGACTGGATCAGCGAAATCGGCCGGCACCTCGAACGTGGTTACGTGCTCACGATAGACTACGGCCATCCCGCGGCCGATCTGTTTGACGATCACCACATGCGTGGAACGTTGCTTGCGTATCAGAACCATAGTGCCAGCGAAGATTTCTATGCTGCACCTGGCGAACAGGACTTGACGGCGCACGTCAATTTCACGGCGCTCGAATTGTGGGGAAAACGGTCAGGCCTTGAAACGGCGGGGTTCACTTCACAGACGGCCTTTCTGCTGGTGCTCGGGCAGGGCAACGAGTTTGCCGACCTTTACGATGAAGGGCAATCCGAGGCGGAGCGCACGAAAGCGCGGCTGCAACTCAAGACGCTGATCCATCCCGAAGGAATGGGGGAACGGTTCCAGGTGCTGGTTCAGAGAAAAGGGGTCAGCGCCTCGCAATTGACCGGCTTTGCAGGAAGTTCGCCAAGCATTTCTAGTTGAAATGGCACCCTCCCCCACCCCGTGTTTTCCATCAAGTGTTGATTCTAAAGATGCTTATGTTGCACCAAAATTGTGCAAAATGTGGCATCTCGCCTTGCTTTGTTATGTCTTCATGTTCGCGGAACCTCTACGCCAATCGGGAGATTGGCGTTCCCAGCTTGGAGAAAACAAAAAAGGCGGCAGAAAAGCCACCACAGCAGGAAAAAAATCCACACTCTTACCTGCAAGCTAGAGTACCAGATGATATAAGGCGAGTCAAGGAGTTTTGTATGTTCATCAATCCCGGTCCGTAGAGCAATTTCTTTAGACTGTGTCCTGAAGGAGCCGAGTATCGAGAAAAGCGTCGAACACGCCATAAGCGGTTAGATCCTTGAGGACCCCGAGGACCGCATGGATCAGGTGGGAGGCTCCTCGCCACTCTTCTTCGGACGTGGGGCCAAGCATGTCATCGGCGTTCAGAAAGTACAGGAACACAAGAGTGCTCTTTATGCCGTTCATTTCTCTCAAGAAGTACTGATAAGCAAGCCGATTTGCGTACTGATAAAAGAAGCTGCTCCAATCGGACGTTGCCCTAGGTGCATAGAACTGCCTCGCCGCCTCCAGGCTCTGCTTAATTAACTTCCGAGATTCTGGCGACGCGTTAGTCGCCGGTGATGCAGCTTCAGGAATGTGCGCCTTGGCTTCTATGAACACCGGGCTTTCCTCAGAGGTGATTCCGATAGCGTCCCACACTGGTCCGCGTGGCGGCCAAAACGAACGGAGCGGCTTCCTGAGCGCGGGTTCGGCAATGCCTGCCTTCTTCAACGCAACACTGTCTCGGTATTCTTGAAATGAGTCTGACCCGAGCGGCGAGTGCCAAGTCAATGAGGTTGGCTGCGAAATTGCGCCGCCGCGTCGAAGCGCGCCCAGAAGTAATTCCGGCTTCCGATTGACGGCAACTTGTAGCCACCTCTTGCTTCCTCTGGTAGCGAAATCTGCCATCTGCCATCCTCTACCACTCACCGCAGTCTAACTCTTGTTTGGTCCTCTCACCTATGGCTGAGGAGGAGTGGGCTTCTTGAGGACGGGTTTTTCGCCGGAGGCGGGCGTGGGGGCCGCCATGGCGGGTTTTGCGGGTTCTTTGGTGGCAGGGGCGGCGACGGAAGTGCCGCCACCTTCGGAATACGCTTTTTTCAGATAGCGCTCAGCGGTTGACTGCGCGCTGCCGGTGTCGTCATTGGTTTGCTTGGCTTTGCTGTATTCGTTGACGGCGCGTTCGCGCTGACCCAGCAAATCAAAAATTTCTCCGAGATAAATGTGGCTCCAGACTTCCGTCCATTTTTCCGATGGCTCCGGAACGGTCTGCAAGGCTTCGCGGAAGGCGTTGGCGGCGGCCTGATAGTTTTTCTGGTAAAAGAAGGCCTCACCCATACGGAAATTCGCCAGCGGCCGGTTGGGCTGAATGGAAAGCGCCCGCTGATATTGTGCCACGGCGTCGTAGAACTTTCCTTGTTCGGCCAAATCTTCGCCTCGCGCGATGGCGGCACGAGCACGCAGCGAAGTGCTCCCCTTGAGGATGAGATTATTGGGATCGATTTTGATTCCGTTTGGTTTCGGGCGGCCGAAGGTTTCGACGGTGAATCCCGATTCGGTGCCGATCACGTCGATCGTTTTCAGTTCCGGATTTCCTTCGGTATCGATGCGCAATTCCACGGGCATGCGAAAAGTGTCCAGCGGCTGCTTGATCTTACCGTTGACGCGAAAGCCCTTGGGCGTGCGATACACTACGTACTCCAGGGTGAACTCCGGCACGCCCGTGGAATTCAGCCATTGAGCGAAAAACGCCTGCAGGTTGGGAGGGTCTTGCTGCGGCTTGACGGCGCCTTGCACGCGGCGCTCGGCGATCTTTTCAAAATCGTCGATGCGCGCGCTCTTCTCCGCAAATTGAAAGTAGAAGTCGCGCAAGGCGGCTTTGAAGGCCACATCGCCTATTTGCGCGCGTAACATGTGAAAAAGCAACGCCCCCTTGTTCATCACTACGGAACGGTAGTCGGGAGAGTAGGGGGCCAGCCGCGCCGCCTGCGCTATGGGTGCGGCATCTTCATACATCAGCGCGCCAACGGCAAATTCGTCCACGGCGCGGAGTCCCGCTTCCTTGCCAGCGTTTTGCTCGGCGTAGAGCGCTTCGGAATAGCGAGCCAGGCCGTCGCTAATCCAGACGTCGCCTGGCGTCGCGGGCAAAACCTGAACTCCCCACCATTGCGAAGCCACCAAGCGCGAAATGGTTCGGTCGCTGCCCTTGGGATCCCAGGCGCGCTGGCTCAGGAGCAAAACTCCCGGCGCCGCGAAGTCGCGGAGAGTCCCGTCGGGAATCTGGATCAACGTGAAGGAGGGATCGGGAATAGGCCCGAACATGTCTGAGAAAATGATCGCCGAGCGGGCGACGCTGGCTGCAAATTCCGCAGCATTCGCGGAAGACGCCTTCGGGGCGTAGACAGCAACGTTGATGCCTTCGGCTTGCTTGGGATTGAGCTGGAGTTTGCCGACTACGAATGTGCCATGCGGCGCGGGATTCTTGCACTCAAAGATGTAGAGAAGCCGCCCGCCTTCCACGGCATTCTTGCCGGCCATGGGCGATGGAGCGAAGGCTTTGCCGGTTCCCGCGACGGCGAAGGTATCTGGAACGTTCAGGCGAAACGTCGCGGTATAGCGATTCGAGGGAAAATTGGTGAGCGGGAACCACCTGGCCGGGAGCAGCAGATAGGCGCCATCTTTGTTGATCAGCGCGGCGCGCACACCCGGCACAGGACTGTTCTCTTCGTTTACGAGCAGCCCCGCGTAAGTGTACGTGAGGGTGACGTGGCCGTCGGTGGCGACGGGCGTGGGCAACTGTGCGATAACGACAAGCGGGTTCTGACTGTCGCGCTCGAAAGTGAGGGGCTTGCCGTCGGGCCCTTTTACGTCTTTCACGATCAGATTGGGATGCAACTCCACGCGCACGCTGCTGGAGGCCTCGACGGCTTTGAAATCGACTTTTGCAGTCGCTGAAATGGATTGCCCAATGGCGTCAAGGGACGCGGAAACGTCATAGCGGTCGGCGAGGAAAGTCGCGGCACGAGGAACCTGCGCGTGGAGAGGCGCGGCTGCACAGCAGAGATACGTGAGCGTAAGGACACAAAAAACGCTCGAAAGTAGTCGGCGAAGGGCCATCGGACCCCTTTCAAATGTCTTCAATTTTGCACCAATGTACACTAATAGGATACCAAACCCATCACTTCGCGTTGCTTTGGGCTGCGGCAAGCAGCCTGGCAATCTCATCCGCTGCCCGTTCGACGGCTCCAGGCGGCCCGAGAAGGCGGCGCACCTCAGCTAAGCCACGGGTCATTTCGTCCATTCGCCGTTGGCCTTCTTCGGAGGCGGAGAGCACCTCTACCGCTTCCGCAGCGACCCGCTGGGGCGTGAAGTCGTGCTGGATTAACTCAGGCACGACGGCGCGGCCAGCGATCAGATTGACCATGCTGAAAAACTTGGTGCGCACCAGCGGTTTTGCGAGGCGCGCGGTCATCGGAGAGAGGCGATACACGACAATCATCGGCTTGCCGAGCAACGCCGTTTCCACGGTTGCGGTACCGCTGGAGACGATGGCCAAGTCCGCGGCGGACAGGGCGTTGTACGTGTCGTTGCTGATAAAGCGCACATGCCAGCCGGAAGGGAATTGCGCCTCCAGCCGCGCAGTATCCAATCCGGGCGCAACCGCAATGACAATCGCGAGTGGGCTTGGCAACTTTTGGCGAATCTCCGATAGAGCGTCAACCAACACCGGCAAATGGTGCGCGATTTCTCCTTGCCGGCTGCCTGGCAGAACGGTCAATATTTTGCTTCGTTTTTCCAGACCGTATTTCTTGCAAAATAATTCCCGCGTCAGCGTGGCGTTTACGTTTCCGACCAGCGGATGGCCGATGAATTTCACGGGCACACCGGCGTCGGCATAAAACCTTTCTTCGAAGGGAAAGATGCAAAGGGCGTAGGCGAACCGCCTGCGCACCAAATTCACGCGCCAGGGCCGCCATGCCCAGAACTGCGGGCAAATGTAATAAACGTTTCGAATGCCCCTGGGGCGCAGCTTGCGGGCCAGGCGAAGGTGAAAGCCGGGGAAGTCCGTCAGGATGGCGAGGGGAGGGCGACGGCGCTCCGCTTCGTCAACGAGGCGACGCATGGCGCGGAACAGTGAAGGCAAACGCTTGAGCACTTCGGTGATTCCGACCACGGAAACTTCTGAGTAGTCCGTGATGATCTCGACGCCTGCAGCGCGCATTTGCGGCCCGCCCATTCCGAAAATCGCCACGTCCAGGCGCTGCTTCAGCGCTGTCGCGAGCCGCGCAGCGTACATGTCTCCGGAAGCTTCGCCGGCGGAGAGAAGGAGCGGTATGGGCGGCATGTGCGGATGGCGCAGAGTCAGTCGCTGGCCGGTAATACGGAAGGCTCCGCGGAGCGGCTGGCCTCGATGGGAAGGTGCAGTTCCTGTTCCTTGTATTGCAACTGGTACAGCCGGTAGTAAATTCCGCGCTGCGAGAGGAGCTCTTGATGGGCGCCCTGTTCGCGCAAGCGCCCTTTGTGAAACACGAGGATGCGGTCGGCATGCTGAATGGTGCTGAGACGATGCGCGATGACGAGCGCGGTTCGGCCGGACAGCAAGCGATTCAAGGCTTCCCGAATGAGCAGCTCGGTCTTGGTGTCCACGCTGGAGGTGGCTTCGTCGAGGATGAGGAAGCGCGGATTGTGGGCCAGAGCGCGAGCAAAATTGATGAGCTGCCGCTGGCCGACGGAAAGAGTTGAGCCGCGCTCGTTGACGTTGCTGGCGACGCCTTCCGGAAGGGAGCGGATGAATTCGCCGAGGCCGATTTCTTCGACGGCGCGCTCGACGGTGGTGCGGTCGATATTTGGAGTGCCGAGGCGAATATTGGTTTCGATTGTGCCAGTGAAAAGAAATGGATCCTGGAGCACGATACCGAACTGTCGCCGCAAATCCTGCAATTCGATGGTGCGAATGTCCTTGCCATCCAGGAGGATTTGTCCCCGCTGAACGTCGTAAAAGCGCAGCAGAAGGGAAATCAGAGTGGTCTTGCCCGCGCCGGTGTGGCCTACGATGGCGATGGTCTGGCCGGGCTCCACGCGGAAGGAGACGTCGCGCAGGACCCAATCTTCGTCGGCAGGCTCGGGGATGTTGTTCATTTCAGGGTTTGTACTTACAAACCCTGAATCCCGGCGATAGCTGAACCAGACGTTGCGAAATTCGATTTCGCCGCGCGGATGGTCGAGCGGAATGGCGTTGGGATCGGACTCGACGAGCACCGGTTCGTCGAGAAGTTTGAAGATGCGCTCGGATGCGGCCATCGCGGACTGGAGGATGTTGAATTTTTCGCTGAGGTCCTGAATCGGCCGGAAAAAGCGCTGCGCGAACATGGTGAACGCGGTGAGGACGCCGAGAGTGATGCCGCCGGAGAGAATGCGATTTCCGCCGGACCAATAAATCAGCGCAATCGTGGCGAAACTGAGAAACTCGACCGCGGGATAGAAGAGAGCGTAAGCGAGAATGGCGTCGCGCCAGGCCAGCATGTTGTCGCGATTACGCTTCTCGAATTCGTCCATGGCCTTGCGCTCGCGATTGAAGAGCTGCACGACGCTCATGCCGGAGATATATTCCTGGAGGAACGCGTTGATGCGGGCGATGGCGGTGCGGATGCGGCGATTAGCGTCGCGCACGAATTTGCGGAAAATCATGGTGACGATAAGGATGCC
>DASQYT010000050.1:0-5045 GCA_035639075.1 Candidatus Elarobacter sp. | reverse complement strand
GCGCGACATGTGCTCCTCCGGCTGGGCCTTAATCCAAATCGTGTAGCAATGCGCGAGGAGGTAGTCAAAGGTTTCTTTTTCAGAAACCATTCCTCCACCCACAGACAAAACCGCGCTTTCGTGCTCACTGAGCACTTTCGTCAGCGTGCGCTGCTCGATTGCTCGATACCCGGATTGTCCATAGAGCGAAAATATTTCTCCGAGGGGCATTCCCGTTTGCCTTTCAATTTCGCCGTCCAGCTCGATGAAAGGGACGCGCAACTCCAGTGCCAGTTTCGATCCCAGCGTTGACTTGCCGGCTCCTCGCAGGCCAATCAAGGCGATACGCTTGCGGCGCGCGCTTTCCCCTGGGCTGAAGTCGCGCATCAGGCGAAAGACCACATCCTCAAGGCGATGATTCGGGAGTAGTTCAAGGAATCGCCGGATCACCTGCTTTTCGGTGGGCTCTTCCGCTTCAGGCGCAAATAACTCGGCAAGCGAAGCGTTCAGAGCAGCCGCAATCCTGCGCAGCAATACGATCGAAACGTTTCCTTCTCCCGCTTCGAGCTGCGCGAGATGACGTTCCGAGACGTCCGATTCCTGCGCCACTGTCTTGCGCGTTATTCCGCGGAGGTTACGAAGTTGACGAACTCGCTTCCCAAGGAAGAGAAGGAAATCTTCATCGGGTATTGACGTGGTCCGGTGTAGACTCACGACCTTGGAATTCGGGCTTGCAGATGTGCTCATGAGTTGCAACCGAATATGCATTATAATACATGTGCCGGTGGCGGCGTCAACACAGTTAACGGTTCTCGCCCGGGGTTTTCCATTAATTTAGAACAATTGTCCCTAGTAACATGATCATAATCATTATGTTACAAAGAATCGCGGGTACGAGACATTTCAATGAAGACCCTACTTCAACTGACCTAGACATGCAGTATTATTCCGAGTTCTCTCTGCGTTCAGGATTTGGTCTTCACTTTTGGATGCCTATCCCGGGGCCGTGCTACTGAATCTAAAGGAGGCACTGCAATGAAGCTGCTTAACTACGTGAATGGTCAATGGCGCGAAGGCACCGGCCCTGGCGAGACCCTTATTGATCCGGTCACCGGGGAGGAGCTAGCGAGGATATCTTCGCAGGGCATCGACATCGAAACTGCTCTCGTGTTTGCACGAACTCGCGGGGGACCCTCTCTTCGTCAGTTCACCTATGCTCAGCGCGCTGAAATGCTGGGCAAGATCGCCGATGCCCTGGCGGCAAACCACGACGAATATTTTCGGATCTCACTGTTGAACCTTGGAGCAAACCAAGCCGACGCGTCCTTCGATGTGGACGGCGCGATTTACACCATGAAGTACTACGCGAAAATCGGCCGTGCGCTGGCGGAGGGGAAGATGTTGAAAGAAGGGACCCCTATTCCGCTGTCGAAGACTAACGTGTTTGCCGGGCAGCATTTTCTGATGCCTGCAAAAGGCGCGGCCGTTTTCATCAATGCATTCAACTTTCCCGCCTGGGGTCTCTGCGAAAAGGCTGCGCCCGCACTGCTGTCTGGTGTCCCCGTTGTGGTGAAGCCTGCTTCCCCCACGGCCTGGCTGACCCATCGAATGGTAGAAGATGTGGTGAAAGCAGGGATCTTGCCGGAAGGGGCAATTTCTATCGTCTGTGGCTCTGCTCGCGACTTATTGGGCCATGTTCGGGAAGAGGACATCGTTTCCTTTACAGGCTCAGCGGATACCGCCGCGCGCATTCGGTCTCATGTGAACGTCCTGCGCCGTTCCGTTCGGGTGAACATTGAGGCTGACAGCATCAACTCCGCTATTCTCGGGGCCGATTGCTCTCCCGGGACGGACCTGTTCGACCTTCTTACAAAAGAAGTTGTCCGAGAGATGACCCTCAAAGCCGGCCAGAAGTGCACGACCATCCGCCGCGTCATGGTTCCTCGCCAACATCTCAAAGCCTTTGGTGATGCCGTCGCGGCACGCCTGGCTTCGATGAAAGTGGGTAATCCCAGGAACTCCGAAGCGAAAGTGGGCCCGGTCGTGAATAAAGCGCAGCAGTCCTCTTGCTTTGAAGGACTGGCCAAATTGAAAGAGGAATGCGAAGTACTCTTTGGCGGGGACAAGGATTTCCAGCCTCTAGATGCCGATCCACAAAAGTCCGCTTTTGTTCAACCTGCACTTCTGTCTTGCAAGAATGGGCTCGATGCAAAATATGTTCATGACGTCGAAGTTTTCGGCCCGGTGGCGACTCTCGTGCCTTACGAAGGTCTGGGGGACCTTATCGCCATCACTCGCCGAGGGTTAGGGTCACTCGTTGCCTCGGTTTTTTCCGACGACGCGAGTTTCACCCGTGAAACAATCCTTGGAATTGGCGACCTCCATGGAAGAATTCTGGCAATTAATTCAGCCGTCGGTGCGCAGCATACGGGTCACGGCAACGTCGTGCCCAGCTGCTTGCATGGAGGTCCCGGCAGAGCTGGGGGCGGCGAAGAACTTGCCGGTTTGCGCGCCTTGTTGCTTTACCATCGCAGATTCGTTGTACAAGGGCCCGTTGATTGCGTCACTGACTTGACGGGACTCTGTGCCGACACTGCCTCTTTGTATTCGTAAGCGCGCTGCCTTCTCTAAGGAAAATGCGACCATAGCCTGAAATTTTTTGCCGAGGGCCATCCAACTATGCCACGAACCCAGACCACTGAAGACCGCCGGCTCGAAGAAGCGCGCGCCCGCAAGAAGCATTGGAAGCGCTGGGGGCCCTATCTTTCTGAGCGGCAGTGGGGAACGGTCCGCGAGGATTACAGCCCTGGCGGCACGGCTTGGGAATATTTTCCGCACGACCACGCGCGTTCGCGCGCCTACCGCTGGGGAGAAGACGGCATCGGCGGGATCAGCGACCGTCACCAGATGATGTGTTTCGGACTGGCGCTTTGGAATGGGCGTGACTCCATCTTGAAAGAGCGGCTCTTCGGCCTCACCGGAAATCAGGGCAATCATGGCGAGGACGTGAAGGAGTATTACTTCTACCTCGATTCAACTCCGACTCACAGCTACATGCGCATGTTGTACAAGTATCCGCAAGCCGAATTTCCGTATCAGACTTTGCTCGATGAGAATCGCCGCCGGGGACGCAGCCAGCCGGAATTCGAATTGCTCGACACCGGTGTTTTTGGTGAAAACCGCTACTTCGACCTCTTCGTTGAATACGCCAAAGCCGACGTCGAGGACATTCTGATCCGAATCACAGCGGTGAATCGCGGTCCGGAATCCGCCACGTTGCACCTGCTGCCCCAATTCTGGTTTCGAAACACATGGGCCTGGGGCAGGGACCTACGCCGCCCGGTGGCCCGAAAAGCCTCTTTCATACCTGGAAGTGCCTGTGCGGAATTACAACATTGGCAGTACGGCAAGCGCTGGCTGCTGTGCGGCGGCCAGCCCGAGTTGCTTTTCACGGAAAATGAAACGAATAGTGCGCGCCTTTTCAGTGTAGGAAATCGCTCACCCTATGTGAAAGACGCCTTTCACGAATATGTGATTCATGGCAACAAAGCCGCGGTCAATCCCGGGCAGATGGGAACGAAAATGGCGGCGTATTACCTGTTGCAGCTTGCCTCTGGCCAGTCGGCCACTCTTAAGCTGCGACTCACCGATATTGAACCTCTTAGCGGAATGGATCTCAACTCCGCAATGGTCGGGATCATCTCGTCTCCAGGACACGCTGAGCGCGCCGAAGGTGTTCCCGCTACCAATGATTTTGAAGCTGGATTCGACGGACTTTTCGCAACCCGCCAAAAAGAAGCTGAAGAGTTTTACGCCACAAGGATTCCTGAAGATCTTTCCGAGGACGCGAAGGCCGTGATGCGGCAATCGTTTTCAGGAATGCTCTGGTCCAAGCAGTTTTATCACTACGATGTTCGAACTTGGCTCGAAGGCGATCCTGCTGCCCCCCCGCCACCCCCAGAGCGCTGGCACGGCCGCAACAAGGATTGGACGCATCTTTACAACGAAGACATTCTGTCCATGCCAGATAAATGGGAATATCCGTGGTACGCAGCGTGGGACCTCGCGTTTCACTGCATTCCCCTGGCGCTCGTCGATCCCGATTTTGCCAAGGATCAGCTCATCCTCCTTTTGCGCGAATGGTACATGCACCCCAACGGCCAATTGCCCGCCTACGAATGGGCTTTCAGCGATGTCAACCCTCCGGTTCATGCCTGGGCCGCATGGCGCGTTTACAAAATCGAGCGGCGCATGCGCGGTGTGGCCGACCGTGGTTTTCTCAAAAGGGTGTTTCACAAATTACTCTTGAATTTCACCTGGTGGGTCAACCGCAAGGATCCCGACGGCGCGAATATCTTTGAAGGAGGATTCCTCGGCCTCGATAACATCGGAGTCTTTGACCGCTCCGCGCCTCTCCCGACCGGAGGCCACCTCGAACAGTCTGACGGGACCAGTTGGATGGGCATGTACTGCCTCAATATGTTGGCAATCGCTCTGGAGTTGGCCAAAGAAGACCCTGCTTATGAAGACGTCGCCAGCAAGTTTTTCGAGCATTTCGTTTACATTGCTCGCGCCCTGAACGATTTCGGCGTCGGCGGGATGTCCCTCTGGGACGATGCCGATGGCTTTTACTATGACGTCTTAAAGCTTCCGAACGGAGAAGAGCATTTTTTGAAAATCCGTTCCATGGTTGGATTGATCCCGCTATTTGCAGTAGAAACTCTCGAGCCGGAGATCGTCGATCGCCTCCCAGGCTTCAAGCGCCGCATGCAGTGGTTCATTGACAATCATCCGGATGTTTCCGAGCACATCGAAATGACGGAACGTTCTGCGCGAGGCGTACGGCGTCTCCTCTCTCTCGTGAACCGCAAGCGCCTCAAGCGCGTGCTCAGCCGCATGCTCGACGAAACCGAATTCCTTTCGCCCTACGGAGTGCGCGCCCTTTCGCGTTACCACAAGGAACATCCGTACGAAGTGCAAGTGAACGGAATGACGAACCGCGTCGAGTATGAGCCGGGCGAATCCACCACCGGCCTCTTCGGTGGGAATTCAAACTGGCGCGGCCC
>DASQYT010000049.1:0-10210 GCA_035639075.1 Candidatus Elarobacter sp. | reverse complement strand
CGGCATCCATTTGCTGATCATATTCGGCAAGGTCTTCAGGTAGTCGGATGCCGCGACCAGCACGCCAGGAGCGTCCGCAAGGACCTTGGTGACGTACGGCACGCGTGGGTTTTCTCCAGGATGCAAACGGTTCCAGCGTTCGGTTTCGCTCCCGTCAAAGTAAAGTTCCTTATAGCTGGTCACGCTCCACACGTCGGCGGCTACGCTGTACTTGGTCTCGAGAATTTCTTGCGCTCGCAGCGCTTCGTTGAGAATCGCGCCGCTTCCAAACAATTGCGCGCGCAGCTTGGCCTTCGGGTTTGTCGCCGGCCGGAAGCGATACATCCCGCGCAAGATTCCTTCCTTCACGTCGCCCGGCATCGCTGGCATCGCGTAGGGCTCGTTCATGACGGTAATGTAATAAAAAATGTTTTCGCCGTCCTTGTACATGCGGCGAATCCCGTCTTGAATGATAACCGCGATTTCGTAGGCAAACGCCGGGTCGTACGCTTTGTTGTTCGGAACCGGCAGCGCCAAGACATGGCTGTTGCCGTCCTGATGCTGCAGACCCTCGCCGGAAAGCGTCGTGCGGCCGGCCGTGCCACCCAGCAGGAATCCGCGCGTGCGCATATCGGCCGCAGCCCATATGAAGTCCGCGATGCGCTGGAATCCGAACATCGAGTAGTAGATGAAGAATGGAATCGTGTTGATGCCATGCGTCGCATAGGCAGTGCCCGCCGCGATGCACGACGCCATCGAGCCGGCTTCCGTGATCCCCTCTTCAAGAATCTGCCCGTCCTTCGCTTCCTTGTAATAGAGCAACGTGTTCACGTCAACGGGCTCATACTTCTGGCCGACGCTGGAATAAATGCCGGCGGTTCGGAAAAGGGATTCCATTCCGAAAGTGCGCGCTTCGTCCGGCACGATGGGCACAATGAGCTTGCCGATTTCTGGGTCCTTCAGCATTTTTCGGAGCATACCGACAAATGCCATCGTGGTGGACACTTCCCGGCCTTCGCTGCCTTCCAGGAATTCCTTGAACAGTTCGTCGTGATCCGCGAGGAGCGGCTTGGCCCGAATGCTGCGCTTGGGAACATATCCGCCCAGCGCCTCGCGCCGCGCCCTAAGGTACTGAATCTCAACGCTGTCTTCGGGTGGCCGATAGAATGGAACCTCGATGCAATCCTCGTCGTTCAGGGGAATGCCGAACCGCGAGCGGAATTCCCGCAATTCGTCTTCGTTGAGTTTCTTCTGCTGGTGCGTAACGTTCTTCCCCTCGCCCGCTTCGCCCAGCCCGTAGCCCTTGATGGTGCGCGCGAGGATTACCGTCGGAGAGCCTTTGTGCTCCACGGCTGCCTTGTACGCCGCGTACACCTTGCGCGGATCGTGTCCGCCAAGGCGCAAACGCCGCAAGCTTTCATCGGACATTGGCTCGACAAGCTGAAGCAAACGCGGGTCGCTGCCGAAGAAATGTTCGCGAACGTACGCGCCAGAGGAAACCACCAGCTTCTGGTATTCACCGTCCACCAATTCGCCCATCCGCTTGACCAGCAAGCCCTCGGTGTCGCGTTCGAAGATGGGATCCCACTCGCTTCCCCACAAAACCTTAATGACGTTCCAGCGAGCGCCGCGAAACGCCGATTCCAGCTCTTGAATAATCTGCCCATTGCCGCGGACGGGCCCGTCGAGCCGCTGCAAATTGCAGTTGATGACAAAAATCAGATTGTCGAGCTTCTCGCGCGAAGCTAGCGTAATCGCTCCGAGCGATTCCGGCTCATCGGTTTCGCCGTCGCCAAGGAACGCCCACACTTTGGCGTCTGTGGCAGGCTTCATGCCGCGATCTTCGAGGTAGCGGTTAAAACGCGCTTGATAAATCGCCATCAGCGGGCTAAGGCCCATGGACACCGTCGGAAATTCCCAGAAATCCGGCATCAGCCACGGGTGCGGATAAGAAGAGAGACCCCCGCCGGGTTTCAATTCACGGCGGAAATTTTCCAGCTTCTGTGCACTGAGCCGGCCTTCCAAAAACGCGCGCGCATAAATGCCGGGGGAAGCGTGCCCTTGAAAATAAACCGTGTCGCCCTCAAACTCCTCGCTGCGCGCCCGGAAGAAATGATTGAAGCCCACTTCGTAGAGCGTCGCCGCCGAAGCATACGTGGAAATGTGGCCGCCGATGTTGTGCTCGACGCGATTGGCGCGTACCACCATGGCCAGTGCGTTCCAGCGAATCAGGCTCTTAATGCGGCGCTCCAGTTCCTGGTCGCCGGGGAAAAGAGGCTGCAGGCGCACCGGAATCGTATTCGCGTAAGGAGTGTTTGCACTGAACGGCAGGTCGATCCCGTTGACCGTGGCGTGCGCCCGGAGCCGCTCCAAAATTTCTGCGGCTACTTCCGGCCCGCTGGATTCCAAAACGGAATCCAGCGACTCTAGCCATTCCTGAATTTCTACGTCTTCCATGCCATGCGGCGGGGTCGATATTTCGTTGTCCATAACTTCGGTTGGTTCCTCTTCTTTCGGTTTCCCGCTTCTCCGGAGGCAATCCCCTGCGGATTTATGCTAGCGATAAGGAGAATAGAATACACCGCGGCGGCATTCTCTGCACAACCGAGGGCAAAAATTCCTTACACGATGTTGAGTTGCCCTCCGCGGCTGGCCTTGCGTCTTCCGGACCATCACAGGGTGCGCCCGCCATCCACGACGAGGATCTGCCCGGTAATGAATTTCGAATGAATCAGGAACACCACGGCATCGGCAATGTCTGATGGAACACCGGTGCGTCGAAGCGGAGCGAGCTTGATGAAGTCTGCTTCCCAGTCCGGTGGATCGCCCGGCATCGTGATCGTACCAGGAGCAATGGCATTCACGCGCACTTCCGGCGCTAGCGCCTTTGCCAGCACTTTCGTCAGCATCATCACTCCAGCTTTCGAAACGGAGTGCGCAAGGTATCCGGGCCAGCCGAGAAGCCCGCCGGTGTCCGCAAAATTGATGATCGTTCCCTTGGTTCGGCGGAGAAGCGGCCCCGCCGCTTGCGCGCAGAAAAAAGGCGCCTTCAAGTTGGTATCCAACGAAGCGTCCCAGATTTCCTCTGTCGTGGAAACGACGCTCGATGGAAGGAAATTTGCCGCGCTGTTCACGAGAATGTCCAACCGCCCGAATTGCTTCGCCGTTTCGTCAAACAGCCGCTTGATTTCACACCCACTCGTCAAATCGGCGGCAATCGCGCAGCTTCTCCGGCCCAATCTTTCGATCTCCGCAACTGCCGACTGCGCATTCACCGTGGAGCTACGGTGGTGGATGATAACGTCCGCGCCTTCCTGTGCCAGACGCATCGCCACCGCTCGTCCCAGGCGCTTTGCAGACCCAGTGACAAGAGCAACTTGCCCCGCCAAAGACTGTTCGCTTTTTTCGGAGGACATGACCGAAACGATACCATAGCCGCGAACTTGCTTTGCCTCCCTCGCGATTCGCTTACCCTGCCCTCTCACCATCGTTGTACGTTGAACTGATAGAATCAACAGTCAATGGAGGCGTGATGAATCTCGATCTCTTGGCCATCGCCGCCCACCCCGACGACGTCGAGCTCACCTGCGGCGGCACGCTGCTGAAAATGGCACAGCGCGGGTACAAAACGGGAATCCTCGACTTGACCGCGGGCGAAATGGGAACGCGCGGAACCCCGGAAACCCGCGCCAAAGAAGCTGCGCGCGCGGCGAAATTACTCTCCGTCAAGTGGCGCGCCACGCTCGGCGTACCCGATTCCGACGTTCAACCCAGCCGGCAACATAAATTGCGCCTCGCGGCCATGATTCGTCAGCTCCGCCCGAGAACCGTCATCCTTCCCTACTGGGAAGCCCGCCATCCCGACCACTACCATGCCTCGACTCTTGGCTACGAAGCCTGCTTCTTGGCGGGCCTGAAACAACTCCCCATCGAAGGCGAAGCCTACCGCCCTTTTAAGATCCTCTATTCCAGCTCCTACGCCGACGTGCGGCCTACCTTCGTAGTGGACATCACCGCCCAATACGAGCGGCGGCGCAGGGCGATATTGACCTTTGCCTCGCAATTCCGGCCCGTCAAGACCGAAAAGAAGAGTAAAGTCCACCTCGCTATCGACAAACTCGAAATGAAGATGAATCAGTTGGCGCGGCACTACGGCCAGATGATCGGCGTGAATTACGGCGAGCCTTTCCTGCAGAAAGAGCTGATGAAGGTCGAAGATGTTGTAAACATGGAAGTTCGGTCGATCTAAGGCCTAGAACTTCTCGTCTCCCTGCGCGGGAGAGAACCCCGGAATCTTCTGGCCTTCGACCGCCCGCTCGACCCGTACACGGATCTGCATCTCGTCTTCCGCCCCGGACTTTCGCAGGATCACCATGGTATTCAGGGCCTCGGAGTAGAGGCGCGTGACCAGGTAGATGTCGCCCGTACCGTCTTTCTTCCAAAGCTGGCCAATCTGAATTTTGGACACGCTAGTGCTCATAAAGGACTGGCTCTGACTGTAGAGGCAGCCGCAAGGGGTGTCAACTGCCTCTCGCGCGTTGGGTACGCACTCGGTACGCAGACTTTGGCGCTCGCGCTGCCAGCAGCCCTCCGACAAACCGCAAATCGAGCGAAATCGCGAAGGGAATAGGAAACCTTCCCGAGCGGTCTGACATCATAGTACCCATCGAAGCATGTGGGGCTTGCCCGGCGATTGTGGGTGTATAATACGGGTAGGCGGAGGTACACGATATGCAAGACATTCTGCGGCATAGCCTGAAACTGGCGCTGGTGAGCGCCCTCGCTGCGGGTTCAGCCTTCGCTGCTCCTCAAAGTCAAGATCCTCCGGCGCCTGCGGCCGACCCGGCAAAGACGCCGCCGGCCCAGCAGACTCAGCAACAGACCGGCTCTCAACCAGTCCAGCAGAAGGACACAGTAACTCCCAAGAATTCCAAGGAAGACGTCGAAGCCATCGGCAATCGCAGCGTCGGCAAAGGCGTAAACCTCTTCTCCTTGGAGCGGGAGATTTCCCTTGGCAAGTCCCTGGCTCAGGAAGTCGAGCGCTCTTCAAAGATGATCGATGACCCAGTGGTCACCGAATATGTCAACCGCGTTGGTCAGAACCTGGTCCGCAACTCCGATGCGCGCGTTCCCTTCACCATCAAGGTGATCGATTCCGATGAAGTCAACGCTTTCGCGCTGCCCGGCGGTTTTTTCTATGTGAATAGCGGCTTGGTTCTCCGCGCTCAGGAAGAATCCGAGTTGGCCGGCGTAATGGCGCATGAGATAGCCCATGTGGCTGCGCGCCACGGCACAAAAAACGCCACCAAGGGCGAGATCCTGCAGTGGGCGTCCATTCCGGCGATGATTTTTATCCCCTATAGCATGGCGGGGTATGCGATGTATCAGGGCCTTAACCTCGCGATTCCCCTCACCTTTCTGAAGTTCAGCCGCGACGCCGAACGCGAAGCCGATTTCCTCGGCCTGCAATATATGTACAAGACCGGCTACGACCCCAATTCGTACGTTACCTTCTTTGAGCGCATTCAGGCGGACGAGAAGCGCCGCCCAGGGACTATTCCCAAGGTGTTTTCGACGCATCCTCCGACTCCTGACCGCATTGAGAATACCCAAAAAGAGATTGCCCGTATCCTGCCTGCAAAACAGGAATACCTTGTTACCACGTCGGAGTTTGATACCGTCAAGGCTCGCCTCCGCAATATCATGTTCTCGCGCAAGGTCACGGACAACGCAGCCGGTAAGCCGACCCTGCGCACCAAGACCGAGCAATCCAAGAAGCAGCCCACGGGCAACGATCCCAACAGCAGCGACGACGATCGGCCAACGCTCAAGCGCCGTCCCGATTCTCAACCATAAATTGTGGCGGCGGATCTTTAGATCCGTGCTCTTCTCTTCCTCGGGCGGCCCCTGGCCGCCCGAATTTATTTGATGAAGGGAATCCGCTGCCTATCGCCTGCGGTCAAGCTCCACTCTTCACGATTGAGGAGACGGTTATTTCCAACTCCGCGTGCAGCTTCGCCAATCGCTCTGCAATAGCCTCAGATTCATAGGCCGCGAGTTCTGAACCACAGACGAAGTGCATTCCATCAAAAAGCGCGTTGCGGGCCTTTCGGAGCAGGCGGTTCGCGTGCTGGCTAGGGCTGCTGCGCGCGATGTGGCAAAACGTAACTGCAAGGTCCAGTTTCGCGAGCATGAATTCCACGCGCAGCCTGTTTCTAGCAATCGGCCGGTGAACCCGGTCACACGCGTGCGCGGGGGAATCGGCCGCGCGTAAAACCTCACTCGCATCGAGGATCGAACCGGTTATGATTCCGTCTGCTTCCCCAGGATCAATTTCCAGGCCCTCGTTGAGCTGTGTGGCAAAAGCATTCGCCTGCGTCCAAGTTGCGAACTTCCCAAATTCCTGCTGGACACTCGGCCCGGGACGATGCTCGGTCGCGCGGCACACCACCGCTGCATCGCCCCAATATTTTGCGGTGAACGCGAACCGGCCTTGCATATATGCCCCGATTCCTTAAGACGCGTTGCATCCACGTGAGCTCATTTTATACCCAAGCAACGTCATGGCGGCAATATTTCGTCAGACGGTATGGGGAAAGTATCCCTGCAACCAGTTCCTTCGCTTTAGAACAATCGTGCCCCTGCTAAGGCCTTTCGCCTAAAGGTTGCGGTGAATTGGGCTCTTCGGTTCGATACCCGGCTAGTCGGGAGCAATATCAACAATGGTGATCACCGCTCCGTCAATTTTATTTTCTATCGTGCGATACGGAAGGACTTTGAATTGATAGTGAACACCCGTCCGGTCCGTAAGCTCTCGCTCCTGCGTCCGGAAATCCGACACCACCTGCAGCACCATTTCCTGGAGATCTGCGATCTCAATGCTCGGATTGATGTTCGAGAGCGGGCGGCCGACATCCCCGGGGATTAATCCAAGAAACTTCTGCGCCTTGGGAGTGAACCTCCGGATCGTCAGGTCGCTTCCAATCATGATCACCGCGATATCGATGCTGGAGAGCAAATTGATCAGGTCATTGTTGATTTGCGTGATCTCCACGTTGCGGTTTCGCAGTTCGTCGTTGACGGTGGTCAATTCCTCGTTGGCGGACTGCAACTCTTCCTTGGCCGTTTCCATTTCCTCGTTTGTGCTTTGCAATTCTTCGTTGCTCGAAAGAATCTCCTCGTTGGCGGACTGCAACTCCTCATTCGTGGCTTCCTGTGTTTCGATAACGGATTGCAGATACTCTTTCGTCGCGGCCAGCTCTTCTTCGAGCTTGGCGGTTCGCCGTGACGCAGCTTCGTTTTCTTCGGCGGGTCTTGTCTGGCGTACTGCGGTCTCCTGTGACGGCTCTTGCGGCGCCTCCTGGAATACGATCATGAAGTACAGTTCCTTAAAACTGCCCAGGCTGACCGGAATTACATCGATGTTTACCAATCGCGTCGAATGCGTACCCCTCGCACCTTCGCCGTCTCCATTCCCGTTCTTGATCTGCACGTTTCGCTTTCCGACGACAACATTTTCTTTTTTCGCCCGGACAATGGCGTTTCGCAATTCCACGAGCAGCCCCTCGCGGGCCATCTTCAGCAGGCTCAAGCTGGGCTTTCCGGGCGCAAGTTTAAGATACCGGTTCACGTTCCCCCGCGTGTGAATGATTTCCATATCCTCGTTAACGAAGACCGTTGCCGGCGTGTATTGCGTGAGCAGCCGGCGGTCGAATTCCTTTTGCGCCTCCGCGTAATTCCAGTTTGCATCCGGATGCCTCGCTGGCATCGGCATCGGTCCGTATTCTCTGCGCTCTGCCTGGGAATTCAGTGAAAATGCAACTGCCTGGTGCGTGGCTCCCGCCTTCTTGGAGAAAATCTTGTGCGTGCGGTCTTCCACCGCGAATAAGCCCGTTGTTCCGCCAAGTCCTTCCGAACTTCCCAGCACGAGAAACCCGCTGGGCCGCAGCGCATAATGGAAAACTGATATGACTTTTCCTTGCAGGACCGGCTCAAGATAAATGAGCAAGTTCCGGCAGCAAATCAGATCCATCCTCGAAAACGGAGGATCGTTCAGGACATTGTGCTGCGCGAAAATGCACATATCGCGGATTGTCTTGCTGACCCGGTACCCGCCCTCCGCCTTGGTGAAAAACCGCCGCAGCCGTTCGGCCGACACGTCTACTTGAATATTTTCCGGATAAACCCCGTTGCGCGCTCTCGCCACGCTTGACTCGCTCACGTCCGTTCCAAAAAATTGAATCGGAATTTGCGAGGCGCGGTCACCCAGGAATTCCAGCAGCGCCATTGCTACTGAATACGTTTCCTCCCCGGAGGCACACCCGGGAGTCCAAACGCGAATCCCGCGTTCCTTCATCAGATTTCTCTGAATGGCCGGGAATACCGTTGCTTTCAGCGCCTCGAACACCCGCGGGCCCCGGAAGAAACTCGTAACGTTGATCAGCATGTCCTGATACAAAGCCTTGGTCTCCGGGGGCTTGCTTTGCAGAAACTTGGCGTAGTCCTCTAGCTTGTCAATCTTGTGAACCACCATGCGCCGCTGAATCCGCCTCAGAATGGTCGTTTGCCGGTAATGCGTGAAATCCACTCCCGTGGCCCTTCGCAAAACGTGGAATATCGTGTTCAGGCCTGGACCCGCGTCTGGAGCGGCTTCTGCCGCGCCGGGCAAAATGTTGCGAGCAACGTACGGATGCCGCGCAATCCTCGCAAGCTCCTTCGCGATCCCTTTGGGCGGGAGCACATAGTCCACACAGCCCGCTTGAACCGCGCTTCGCGGCATGCCGTCATACTTCGCCGTCGCTTCGTCCTGCGCAAACGTTACGCCTCCATGCGCCTGGATTTCGGCCATTCCCATCGTTCCGTCAGAACCCGAGCCGGACAGAATCACGCCTATCGCGCGATTCCCTTCCTGCTCCGCAAGTGAGCGCATGAAGTGATCCACGGACATGTGCGCCCCGCGCGATTCTTCTCGAGGACCCAGGTGCAGCGTGTGGTCAGAGATGGACATCGTCGCGTTTGGCGGGATCACGTAAACGTGGTTTGGCTTGATCGGCAGGCCATCGGACACTTCCGTTACGCTCATCGTGGTTTTCCGGGCGAGCAGTTCCGTCAGGATACTGTGGTGTTTGGGGTCAAGATGTTGTACCAGGACAAAGGCCATTCCCGTGTCCGGAGAGAGGTAAGTCATTAGATCCGTAAGAGCTTCGATGCCGCCTGCGGAAGCGCCAATAGCCACCACTGTTGTGTTGCTTTCGCGGACTGGTGGCGCAATCTGCGCCTTTGCGGCGCTTTGTCGCTTACTCCTACCTCGCGTTTTCTGCTTCATGAACTCCCCTGGGTGCCTGCTCGCGCGTGATTTTAGTCCTTTTACCTGCCTTGTGCTATCATCACTTCGAGCGCAAGGCAACGTCGCTTGCAATTGGTTTGGTTGCCCGCAGATTCCCGGCTGCTCGCGGCACGAATCGGAGCACGCTCTGCCAAGCGCGAGGGAGGGTCTGTGAACCAAACGACGATCACATCTGGGCGCACAGCGCCCCCCGTGCCCGATCTGATTCACCAGCTCAGAGCTCAGCGAATTAGAATTTCTGCGCTCTCAAGAAAATCCGGAGCGCTGCGGGATCGTGGAAGAGACTTGCTGGCGAAATCAAAATCGCTGGCTGCTGGCGTCGAGCAATCTTGGACAGATCTCGCCATCGCTTGCCTCCAGACCAGGTCTGCCGTTGCAGAATTTCGCCTCCACCGCTCTGCCAGGCACCGCCGCACTCCGGTTCCAAAGCCCTCCCCAAGTGTGCCCGAGCTCGTTCTTGCGGATTCGCCGGACATGGTCGAGGCGCTCGAACAGGCCACGGAAATTCTCAAAATGGAGTTCTCCGGCACCGAAGGCGGCGGGCTCGATACGCTCGTCAAGTGTGAGAGGGTCCTCCAGCGGACCCGCTCAACCTGTACAATCGAACTTCCGCTTTATTAGCTCAGTCACAGGCCGCCCTTTTTATAACGACGAACCTCCCGGCTCATCTCAGCCAAACCCCAGCGGAACCGATAAGCTTTGCGTTGCGGATTGTCGCCCTCCCGCATCTTATGACTGGGGGGTTGGAGGGACACTGGGCCATGACTAAAGGGCGCGCGCTGTTCGGCGCGTGCGGTTTCCTGCTCGCCGCTCTCGCTTTTCGCGTTTTCTACATTCAGGAACTGTTCTTCGCGTTCCTTCTCTTCGCGATTTTGTTCTTACTCC
>DASQYT010000048.1:0-3498 GCA_035639075.1 Candidatus Elarobacter sp. | reverse complement strand
GCGCGGTTGAGTCCGCTGAGTTCGTTCAAAGCCGTTTCCGCTTCAGCGTAGAGAGACTTTATTTCAGCGAGGAGCTTGCGCTGGGCGAGGGAGAGTTCCTGCTGGGCTTGCGTGCGTCGCAGCTCCGCCTGCTTGATGCGGCTTTGCGTGGCGCCCCAATTCCACACAGGAATATTCACAGTTGCGGCGACGGAAGAGCCGAGATTGGAAACTCCGTTCGGACCGTTCACAGCAAACTGCGGGGCGTCGATTCCGTACCAATAATCGAAACTAAGCGAGGGCAGATAGCCGGCGCGCGCGCCGGTGACGTCCTGGCCCGCTTGCTGCACCGCGGCCAGCGCGGCGCGAAGATCGGGATTGTCGCGAGCGGCGCGCTGCTGCATTTCTGCAAGGGTTGGCAGCGGAACACTCGCATGAAGATCTTCGGCAAGTTCAAAATTATCGTTGAAGTCGGGAAAGATCAGCACTGCAAAATCGAGCCGGGCATTCAGAAGCCCAAGCTGCGCCTCCAGCAGTTGCCGATGGCGGTCCTGCACTTGCAGTTCCGCCTTAATGACGTCGGCGTGCGCGACTTCTCCTCCTCTTTCGAGGTCTTGGGTCAGTCTTAGGAAACTGTCGCCTTCGTCTCCATTTTTCTTCGCGGCTTCCAGCTTCTGCTGTGCAGCTGCCACAGCGTAGTAGCTCTGGACGACGGTAACAACAAGCCCGCGCGAAGCAATTTCCGCGCGCGCTTTCGCAAGAGCAGACGCCGCGGAAGCCCGGCGGTAATTCGAGACGGACAGTAAATCGATGGACTCGTGCACGTTGGCCTGACTGACGTATTCGTGAACAGCGTTGTTGGCGATGTACCTCACGGGATTGCCTGGCCCGTTGCTCTGCGTGTAGAGCGCCTGATTGTTGTACGTGACGGTGGGGAGCAGGGCCGCTGCGGCTTGATAACGGTCCTGACGTACAATCGCGGCGTCGGCCTGTGCGGCCAGGAATTGCGTGCTGTTCTTTCTGGCGCGCGCAAGGGCATCTTCGAACGTGAGGCGGAGCACCGGCGAAGCAGGAGGCGGCGTCTGTTGGGCATTATTGGCAGGCACTGTACCTGCGGGGGCTGGCAATTCCTGCGCTCCGGCACTCCCCACAAGAGACACGAACAGGGCAGCCACCGAGGTCCACTGCAGAACGAGGGTGCGAAGCGTTTTCATAAGTGTTCGACTCCTGGGCCTGACGAAAATAGGTGCGCGGCAGGAAGAAGTTATGGTAACGAAACGAAGCTAAACACAGGATTAACTGCCAGTTGCAGAGGGAAGCGGCTCCGCCGGGAGGTACGCTGTAAAGGTGCTTCCGGCCGAGTTGGAATGCGTCAGTTGCAAACGGCCGTGATGGGCCTCGGCAATCCAGCGGGAAATGGACAGGCCGAGGCCGGCGCCACCGCCGTCGTTTTCAGTACGGGAGCGCGCTTTGTCAGCGCGGAAGAAGCGCTCGAAGATGCGGGGCTGCAGGTCCGCTGGAATGCCACCCCCCGTATCGGTGATGCTCAAGGCATATTCCTTTCCCGCCCGACGGCACGTAACGCTGACGCTTCCACCCTCCGGAGTGTACTTAATGGCGTTATCCAGAAGATTGAGGATCATGCGGCGTAACAAGGATTCATCCGCATGAATGGGAGACTCGGATGCTTCTTCGAGATTGAGACAAATCTTTTTTGCGAGAGCGAGAGTTCTGGCCGAATGCACGCACTCGGCGATCAGTTCATCGAGATAAAAATCGCGGGGCTGGAGCGGATACTGCCCGGCGTCTGCTCGCGTAAGCGTAAAGAGATCCTCGACAATGTGCGTAAGCCGCTCGGCTTCCTGGTGAAGTACACCCAGAGATTCGCGGTATTCCTCCAACGAACGCGCCTGCTGCGAAAGGGCGACCTCCGCTTCACCGCGCAAAATCGCAACCGGCGTGCGCAACTCGTGCGAGGCATCAGCCATGAAGCGCCGCTGGCGTTCAAATGACTGGCTGAGGCGGTCCAGCAAACCATTGAACGACTGGGCGAGGTGCCCCAGTTCGTCCCTGTCATTCTGGACCGCCAGCCGCTCGTGCAGATTGGCAGCGCCGATGCGGCCAGCTTGCGTGCTCATGGCCACGACGGGAGCGAGGCTCTTGCGCGCGAGAAAGTAGCCGCCCGCGCTGGCAAGTACAATAGCGATCGGGATAACCCATGCGAATGTTGCGGTGACTTCTTCGAGCATCTCTTGTTGCTGGTGAAGCGATTGCAGGATGACGAGGGTATATGTCTTTCCCAATGATGAAAAATGCCGCGCAAATCCGCGGTAGCCATCCCTGCCGCCTTTAACCTTGCCAAATAATCGGTCGGCGCGAGAAGAGGCATCGAAAAAATGCTGAAAGGAAGGCGAGAAAAAAGGCACGGTGGAGGAAGCAGGCGGGACCTCCTGAGAACTGACGACGATATTTCCTGCGTCATCAAAAATCGCGAATACGTGATCGCGAAAACGATGTTCCGTGATGGCAACTTGTCCGGCGAGTCTCAGCGAATCGGGGCCGCTTTGATCGCTCACTTCCGCATCAAGAGTGGTGAGGAAGGCTTCGGAGAGTTCGGCGAGGTTCACATCGGTGCGCTGAACCGTGCTCCGCCAAAAAATAAAGTACGTGATCGTCGAGAGCGCAATCAGAACGAGCGTCAATACTGCCGTATACCAGAGAGTGAGCCGGACGCGGACGGAATCAAGCATGGTTCTTCCGGCCTGGAGACGCGGCCTTGGCACGATGACGTGACGAGATGCTTTCGTCGGCAACGTCTGCGGCTTCCGAATCAGTCAGAGGGCCGAAGAAGTAGCCGGCGCCGCGGCGGGTATGAAGCAACGGTTTCCTGGAATCCGCGTCAATTTTGCGGCGCACGCGATTCACGTAAACCTCGATCAGATTCGAGAAGGGATCGAACGTTTCATCCCACACGTGCTCGGCAATTTCCGCACGTCCGACGACGCGGCCGGTGTTGCGCGCCAGATATTCGAGCAGTGCATATTCCTTGGCGGTGAGTGGCACACTGCGGCCAGCCCGGGAAACGTTTTGCGCTGCGGTATCCAGGACAAGGTCGGCGACGGTTATTTTGGCGGGCCGGAGCTCACCCGAACGGCGCAGCAACGCGCGGAGGCGCGCGAGCAATTCGCGGAATTCGAACGGCTTGGTGAGGTAGTCGTCAGCGCCGTGATCGAGGCCGGCGATGCGGTCTTCCACGGCATCGCGCGCGGTCAGCATTAGAATGGGCATGCGTTGCCCCGATTTTCGCAGGTCGCGGCAAACTTCAAAACCGTTGCGGCCGGGAATCATGACATCGAGAATTACCAGGTCGTAGGTATTGATCGCCGCCTGATAGAGCGCGTCGTCGCCGCTGTTGGCGATATCCACGGCGTAGGCTTGTTCGCGCAAGCCCTTGGCCACGAATCGCGCAATGCGCCCATCGTCTTCAACTAACAGTAGCCGCATGCGAGCATCATACGG
>DASQYT010000047.1:0-3146 GCA_035639075.1 Candidatus Elarobacter sp. | reverse complement strand
CTAGCGCGCTAAATCGCCGAAGCCGTTCCCACATCAGCAGGGGTTACCTGGAGCAACCCGCTCTCCACGAGCCGCGTCAGAAGCTCCATCAGGTGGGAGCGGAGCAATTCAGGCTCGACATCGAATTCCGCGATCAGCTCCTGGTAGGCTGCCTCGATGTTCAGCGAGGCCGTCACAAGCTGCCACATGCGCGTGCCGGTCCCATCCAATCCGAAGTATTGTTCCGTCTCGAGATTCAGCAGGACGGATTCCCGATCGAGAATGCGGACCAATACGTGAGCCGGCGTTACGGCCCGGTTGGTAAAAGAAACCATTGGCGCGGTTCCAGGGAACCTTCGATCTTCCATTTGTTTACACCGTAACGGGAGAAATGCCCCTTTGCGGGTATTCTACCGAGTATTTCGGCTGTTCGCTAACCCGCATCCAAAAAAAGGCCGGATCTGTGTCGCCGAACCGGCCCGAAAGAGCTGACTCGATTTTGATTAAGACTTCTTTTTCTTCACGTTGACTTTGGTATCGATGCCAGGAGCCATCAACTGAAGCTGTTCCAGCCCCTGCTTGGCCTGCTGGCCCCAAGTACCATTGGGGTCTAGCTCGACCGCCTTTTGGTAGGCTTCGATCGTTCCCGGCGCGAACTGCACGACTTCCTTATCGCCCACCTTCTTGGTTGTCATCTTATAGACCAGCGAAGCTCCCAGCAGATACCAGGTTTGCGGATTCTTGGGTTCGAGGTCCGCGGATTTTTGCAAGGGTTCGACGGCGTCGCCAAGCCGATTCGCGTTGTACAGGCTGATGCCAAAGTTGCGCCACGCGGTTGCGGCATTCGGCGGGTCAAGCTCCGCGCTCTTGGTGTAAGCAGCCTTGGCTTCCTCGATTTTTCCGGCGCGAGCCAGAACGTTGCCCAAGTTGTTGTAATACCCTGGCACGTCGGGCTTGGCGCTGATGGCCTGCTGGTATGCCTGGATTGCATCGTCATTGCGACCTGCGGTATCGTAGGCTTCTCCTAGTTTGAACCACACCAGGTGCGCATTGGGATCCTTCTCCACAAGGCTCTTCGACGCGTCCTGGAATTCCTTGACGGCCTGATCGGAAAGCTCCGCCAACTTCTGCTTCAGCGCATCGCGCTGGTCCGCGGGCGCCTTCTGCAGATCGGCCTTTACCTGTTTCTCCTGATCGATGAGGGCGTTGCCCGCGTTGAAGTGCGCTTTGAGTCCTTCGAGCTTAGCCTTGGCCTCCTCAGCTTTTTTTACCTGTTCCTGGGCAGCGCTCCCCTGTTTGGCGACGATGTCCTTGAAGTTGAGATCGACCTTGGCTTCCTCACCGCTTTGCACTCTGCACTTGACCTCGTAGGGCGCTTGTTTGTCATTCGGCGGAGGAAATACAACAAAGACGGTGTAAATGCCCGCGCGCAAGTTCGGCAAATTATATTTGCCTGCGCTATCCGTCTTGGTTTCCTGTTTAGCGCCCTGGTCGCTTACGCTGCGAATGACAACCTCCGGCCAGGGATTCCCATTCACGTCCAGGATCGTGCCGGCAATCGACCCAGTTTGGGCCGTAGCGCGCGGTGCCAACACGCTTGCCAGCGCGACCATCAGGATGGCGGCAAGCGCCCACGACTTAAGAATACTCTTCATGCTGCATTCTCCTTTTTCACGGGGGGAGCCCTGCCCGGAGTATCTGGGCCAGGTGCGCCCCATTATCTCTCTCAAGCGGGCCGATTCCAAGCTCAGCGCCCGGCGGTAACGGTTCTTCGGTAAGGGATAGGATCGGCCGTGCCGGCTTCGGAAAAGGCGCGCAACCGCAGCAGGCAACTATCGCAAGCGCCGCAGGCGGTATCTTCGTTCTGGTAGCACGACCAAGTGAGATGCAGCGGGGCACCCAGTTCGATGCCTCGCCGGATAATCTCGCTTTTCTTCAATGTGATGACCGGCGTAACGATTTCGATCCGCGTTTCCGGCCGCGTGCCCACGCGGATCAGCTCCTGGAACGCACGGTAATACTGCGGGCGACAGTCCGGATAGCCGGAGCTGTCTTCCGCCACCGCTCCTATATAAATCGCTCCTGCGCCAATCGCCTCCGCCCAGCTCACCGCCACCGAAAGAAAATGCGCATTCCGGAAAGGGACGTAGGTTACAGGAATCGCGTTGCCGCCCGGGCCGGGCGCGCTCAACTCATTCTCAGGTACAGAAATGCTCTTGTCCGTGAGCGCAGAACCGCCAATCGCGCGAAAGTGTTCGAGGTGCGCGACAAGCCGATCGCCCACGCCGTAGAAATCCGCAATTTCGTCGAACGCGCGCCGTTCGCGCTCCTCTGTGCGCTGGCCATAACTGGCGTGGAGCAAGGCGATGTTTGACGCACCGTGGCGTTCGCGCGCCATTGCCGCGCTCACGCAGGAGTCCATTCCTCCGCTCAAGAGCACAACCGCTTTCCTCTGCTCCACGCCTTTCACCACCCTATCAACTCCCGCCGAGTCTTTTCCCTTTTCTTCCTTTGCCTCAAACGCCCTTCGTCGCCGGATCCCAAATAAATTTGTGAAGTTGCAGCCCTAAACGCACCGGCAGACCATCCGCCAAAATCCATTCCACGAGCATGCGCGGCTCGAGCCCCGGCCACTTCCCTTGCGGATCTTCGAACACTGGCGAAAACAAAACCTGTTTCACGCGTTGTGCCAGGCCGTGCCGCAAGGTAAAAATGCGCGCAAATTCATAGTCGCGCCGCGTGGAAAGCACGAACTTCAGTTCATCATTCTCGGACAGCTCCTCGAGATTGCGCATGTCGAACGTATCCGGCTCGCCGGAATCGGGGCACTTTACGTCGATAATCTTGACGACTCCCCGCGGCAGCCGCCCTATGAAACGCTCCCCGCTGGTCTCGATCATGACGGAATACTTTCCCACGAGCAGCTTTTCGGCGAGAGGATAAATCTCCTCCTGCAACAGCGGTTCCCCGCCGGTCAATTCGACTAACGGAACAGAGGCTTGCGCGTCGGGTATCCCCTCGCACCGTCCCGCCAGCTCATCGACACGCGCCAAAACCTCCTCGACGCTCATCTTCTTGCCGCCATGAAAAGCGTACGCGGTGTCGCACCACGTACAGCGCAGATTGCAGCCCGTCAGGCGCACGAAAATGCATGGCAGGCCAGCGCG
>DASQYT010000046.1:0-12269 GCA_035639075.1 Candidatus Elarobacter sp. | reverse complement strand
AACGTGTTAATTGTTAGAGTTCCAAACAACGGTTGCTACGCTGATCATCCCAATTGCCGTGGCCATGCCACCTATATCTACAAGTATGCGAGGCGGGCACAGATAACTGCTCTAATCAAGTTACTGTGACTTTTGGAGATTCGGGACCCACTCTTAAGCAGGAATTCGCACAGTCGATCGAAACCTTAGAACCAAACTAGTCGTGTACGACTAGAGAAAGATAATCCCGGTCGCGTTCTTGGAGGCGCACTACGACTGTTAGAACGTCGGTGGCAAGTTGGCGACGCGGGAAAATGCTACGTCCGAAGAAATACGGATGATGATTGTACGGTAGCTCCCGTTTCGAGTGCGAAACCTCATGCAAATAAGTGACAAGAGCCAGTTGGATCTTGTCGGCACAGGGTTGCTGATCAACGCGCACGAGGGCAAATGCGACCGGCTGAGCCTGGAGGCAATAGTGCCTTCGCTCATATTTCTCGTGTTCGTCGCAAGGGCGGCGGCGACGGCGCCGGCTTATCCTCTGAAAGCAAGCGCTAACGGCCGTTATGCGGTGGACAACAATAATGTTCCCTTTTTGATAATCGGTGATGCGCCGCACTCGATACTCGCCAACCTGAACAATGCGGACGCGACCAGCTATCTCACCAATCGTGGAAGCAACGGATTCAACGCACTCTGGATTGAGCTTCTGTGCGACGGCTACACCGGGGGCGTGGGTAGAGAAGGGTCTGCTAACTATGGGCGTGATGTTAACGGCAAGAATCCTTTCACGAGTACATTGACCGGTGGGTACTACGATCTGACGACGCCCAACCCACCTTACTGGTCGCACGTGGATTACATCGTCCAGACTGCGGGCACGAACGGGTTGCAGTGCGTGTTCACCCCCTTGGATCAAGGCGGCTGGACGCAGACATCGCTTCGCAATGGAACGAACCGTTGCTACCAATACGGTCAGTTTCTTGGAAACCGTTACAAGAATTCACCAAACATAATCTGGAATCTAGGGAACGATTTTCAGAACTGGGCAACGCAGCAGAACGACGCTGTGATTCTCGCCATCGCAAATGGCATCAAGAGCGTGGACACCAACCACCTAACGACCATTGAGCTCAATTCTCCGGTCAGCGAATCTCAGGATGACCCAAATTGGATTTCGCGCATCACGGCTAATGGCGTTTACACTTATTATCCGACGTATCACGAAACGCTAGTGGCGTACAACAAGCCCAATGTCATGCCGGTTCTCTTTTTGGAGGAACACTATGAGCTTGAGAACGTCGGCGGCGAGTTCGGGACGCCGAATGTCCTGCGCCGTCAGGAATACTGGTCTTTGACCTCCGGTGCTTTGGCCGGTCACATGTACGGCAACCATTACACATGGACTTTCACGAGCGGTTGGCGGTCTCACCTAAGGACGATAGGTATGAAGCAGTTCATCAATTTCATCTTCTCTTCGTGGACTCTCCCGAGCGGTTGGCAGTCTCACCTGAACACGACGGGAATGCAGCAATTAATGTATTTTAAGAACTTCTTCTCCTCGCGCAGCTGGTACAACCTGGTCCCGGATCAATCCCACACGCTTCTGACGGCGGGCTATGGCACTTACACGACTCGCGGCAACGTCAGCAACAGCGACTACGCGACTGCAGCCAAGACGCCGGATGGCACGCTGGCAGTCATTTACACGCCCGTCAGACACACACTAAGTATCGCGCTGACCAATTTCAGCGGCTGCGTGACCGCACGTTGGTACGATCCGACTGCGAACACCTTTGCGGCCATTTCCGACTCGCCGTTCCCGAACACCGGAACGCACAGTTTTACGACTCCAGGCAACAATAGCGCCGGTGACGGCGATTGGGTGTTGCTGCTTGAGGCACCAGGAATGTAACCCACAAGGGATTGAGGGTCTCGGCGCAGCCCACTGCCCAGTTACCTCAGGCCCGGTTTGAACTAAAACTGCCCGCGAATTCCCTGGCCTTTAAGCACTGGCGCTCGTATCACTTAGGACGAACAAAGAAGAAATATTATTAGGCGTATTCTTGTAACTGGAACGGAAGGGTATCTGGGTTCGTTGTTAGCGCCGGAGTTACTCCGGCAAGGCTACGAAGTCATTGGCTTGGACACTGGCTTCTACAAAGGACGTACGTTCTATCGGGATGGCGGAGCGACGCCGCCGACGCTTGCGAAGGATATTCGTCACATCGCCGCCGAGGACCTGAAGGGCGTTGAGGCCGTCGTTCACATGGCTGAATTGTCCAATGATCCGGCTGGCCAACTGGCACCGGCCGTTACTTACGAAATCAACCACAAGGGTTCGGTGCATCTCGCTGAACTTGCCCGTAAGGCGGGAGTAAAGCGCTTCGTTTATATGTCCTCATGCAGCGTATACGGTGTCTCTGAAGGGGATGATGTGACTGAGGAGTCTTGCGTTAATCCGCGAACGGCTTACGCAATATGCAAGACCTTGGTTGAGCGCGACGTGAAACGCCTCGCCAGGAAGGGCTTCTCACCTACCTTCATGCGCAATGCCACTGCCTATGGCGCTTCGCCGCGAATGCGATTTGACATCGTATTGAACAATCTGGCCGGGTTGGCATGGACGACCAGGGAGATCAAGATGACCAGCGATGGGACACCTTGGCGGCCATTGGTTCATGGGTTGGATATTGCGCGTGCGATTATCGCAGTGTTGCAGGCTCCCACCGAAGCAGTCCACAATGAAGTATTCAATGTTGGCGATACTTCTCAAAACTATCGCGTGCGCGAGATTGCGGAGGCAGTGCGCGAGGTGTTCCCTGACTGTAGTGTGAGTTTTGGAGCTCCCGGCCAGGATAATCGGAGCTACCGTGTGTCGTTCGAGAAGATTCGCAAGCATATGCCGGGTTTCGGATGCGCTTGGGACGCCCGCCGCGGAGCGAAACAACTTTTTGATCTGTTCAAGCGAATTGATATGACGAAAGACGTCTTTGAATACCGGACGTTTACGCGCCTCAAACAACTGGAATATTTGATACAGACGCAGCAGATCGACCCCCAGTTCTTCTGGACGAATGAGGATAGGCATAGCACTTGATGAGGTTTTCAATGACAGCGGAGACGGCTCAAACCACAGATTGTCCTTTGCGCGATAGGCATCTTCGACTTGCCTTAGATTTTCGCGAACTTCGCCCCGCAGTTCCCGGAGAAACGGAGGAGGAAACGTCGCCGATGGCGGATTCTTTGCAGCTTTATCGACGCGGGATCAAGATCCAACGGCTAAGATGACGAAAGCTCAAAACAAATATCATTCATGCTGAGGAAAGGCCTTTATCTTGTAATGTGCACGAGCCCCTTAAGCATGAGCGCCAAGCGTTTAAAATGGGAATGAGCCGGCTCATCGTGATCGCATGTTTCGCGGCTGCGGCGTGGGGTCTTATCCTGGAGGGCAATCTCTCGGCAGCAACGGCAACACCTACGCCTACACCAAGAGCGACGCCGAGGCCTAAGCCTACGCCACGGCCCCGTCCAACACCGGCGCCGCGCCCTACTCCTAGAACCACACCGACCCCAACCCCCACTGTGACGCCGACGGCCACCCCGACAGTGACTCCAACCGCAACACCCACGGCTACTCCGACAGCCACGCCGACTGCTACCCCTACACCTACAGCGACCCCAACCCCAACGCCAACAGCGACGGCGACGCCAACGCCGACACCTGCATTCGCAAGCGACAACTTTAACCGCCCTGATGGCGGATTAGGCGCAAACTGGACTGCCCCGCCGGCAGCCGAGCAGACACTTTCTATCGTCAGTAACCAAGTCGCTGCGAGCGTTGAGGGTTTTCATTGTTATGCGTTCTGGAATGCTAATTCATTCGATGGGGATCAATATTCACAAATCAAGGTCGTTACTGTAGGTGATTGGAATGGGGTTATCCTCAGAGCTAAAGCTGCGGTTGATGAGTTCTACCTGGGAATTGCCCGTGATGGTAATGGCTTTGATATTTACGCCCGGGACGGTTCCGGTTATCATCTATTGGCACATAACTCATCGACGGCTCAGGTTCCCGGAGATTTCCTACGACTAGAAGCGGTTGGTTCAGGCCCGGTTAATCTTACCTTGCGCTACAACGGCATAGCAATGCTGACCTATGCCGATTCGACGTATAATTTCACGGGCGGTAGTCCAGGGATAGGGATGTTCTCGCCAGGCACCAATTTGAGGTTTGACGACTGGGAGGGCGGGAACCTGGGCGCGGACACTCAACCCCCAAGTGCCCCTGGGGATCTTGTGGCGAGGGCATTGGGTGTGAGCCAAGTCAACTTGAGTTGGACCGCGTCAACGGATAACGTGGGAGTGACAGGCTATCTCGTGGAGCGGCAGGATCCTGGAAGCGCGAATTTTGTGCAGGTGGGGAGGAGCACCGGCACAAGCTACAACGACACGGGATTGGCAGCGGGTAGCAACTACAGTTATCGGGTGCGGGCAACGGATGCGGCACAGAACCTTGGTGACTATTCGGCGGTGGCGAGTGTGACGACGCAGGCGGGCGTTGCGGCTACTGATGATTTCAACCACGCGGATGGGGGACTCGGTTTGAACTGGGCGAAGCCGGTGCCGGCATCGGAACAAACTTTGGTGATCGCCAACAACGAGGTGACGCCGGACATCGAAGGCGCGCACTGTTACGCATATTGGATCGGGAACATGTTCAGCCAGGATCAGTATTCCCAGGTACGGATTAGCAATGTCGGGCCATGGAACGGCGTGATTGCCCGAGCCCAGCCCATCATCGACCGATTCTATATGGCCTTTATATTTGGGCCCAACGACTACCGCCTCTATTTGCGGAAGGACGGGCTTTATTATGACCTGAGCAACGGCAATACGGAGACGTGGGTGGCTGGTGACATCATCCGATTGGAGGCATCAGGGTTGAACCCGGTTCAACTGACGTTGCTCCGAAACGGGAATCCGGTTTTAACTTATACGGACACGACAGAGAACCTAACTGGAGGGAGCCCGGGCATCGGGATCTATTTGCCATCCGGGGATCACCTGGCGATTGACGACTGGGAAGGTGGGAATCTCGGGATGTTCGGGATTCTGCTGCCGGAGACGCAGGAGCCCAGTATGCGCGGGAATCTTGTGGTCACGGCCTTAGGCGTGAGCCAAGTTAAGCTGAGTTGGACCGCGTCAACCGACAATGTCGGTGTGAAAAAGTATGAAGTGCAACGACAGGACCCTGGAAGCACGAGTTTCGTGCGCGTAGGAACGACTACAGGAACGAGCTATGCCGACACGGGATTGGCAGCGGGTAGCAACTACAGTTATCGGGTCTTGGTGAGGGATGCGAGGGGGAGCCAGAAAGAGTATTCGGGTGTGGCGAGCGTGACAACAGCTTCACCAACGATCGGTCCTCGTGCAGCACGATGACGAGGGGGGACGAACCCCCGCGACCAACGGACAAACCATCGCTAACCGTTTGTTTATCTAGTATGTCATACGACGTGCACGAACGAAATCATACTATCAGCAACATGGCCCCGCGGCTGAACGCTCAACCAAGCACTTTGCGGAACCTCGGGACCTGCCGTTTCTGCGGGGCCGGGCTGCGACATACGTTTGTGGACCTCGGCATGTCTCCACCTTGTGAGGCTATTCTCGAACGCGCACAACTGAACCAGATGGAAGCCTTCTATCCGCTGCACGTGTTTGTCTGTGATCAATGCTTCTTGGTGCAGCTACAGGACCACGTGGCGCCGGAAGACATATTCACCGAGTACGCGTACTTCTCTTCCTACTCAGACAGCTGGTTGGCACACGCAAAAGCGTACACGAAGCTGATGATCGAACGTTTCAAGCTAAACGCCCAAAGCCAAATCGTGGAATTGGCCAGCAATGACGGTTATCTGCTTCAGTATTTCGTAGAGGCTGGTATCCCGGTCTTAGGCATTGAGCCAGCCGCGAACGTTGCCAAGGCTGCAATCGCCAAGGGGGTTCCCACACTGGTGAAATTTTTTAGCGCTGAACTGGGTGAAGAACTGGTGCGCGACGGCATGCACGCTGATCTCTTGGTCGGCAACAATGTGCTGGCACAAGTGCCTGATCTTCGGGGCTTCCTAAAGGGCATGAAAACCCTGTTGAAGCCGCAGGGAATAATCACGTTGGAGTTCCCCCATCTGATGCGGTTAATTGAGGAGAATCAGTTCGACACTATTTATCACGAACATTTCTCCTATTTTTCCTTCCTGACTGTGCAGAAGATTCTTGCGGAATTCGGCTTAACTGTCTTCGACGTGGAAGAACTGCGAACGCACGGCGGCTCATTGCGAATTTATGCGCGGCACGAGCAGGAGGATTCTCGGCCGGTGACTCTGCGCACCCAGGAACTTGCAGAACGAGAAGAGAAAGCCGGTTTCACGCGGCTGGAAACGTACTTTTCATTTGCAGAAAAGGTAAAAGAAACCAAGCGCAAGATTTTGGATTTTCTGATTCGCGTGAAGCGGGAAGGGAAATCGGTCGCTGGTTATGGTGCGCCCGGCAAAGGGAATACATTGCTCAATTACTGCGGCATTCGCAGCGACTTTCTCGATTACACGGTCGACCGAAACCCGTACAAGCACGGAAAATTCCTGGCCGGAACACACATTCCGGTATTTGATACCGGCAGAATTCGTGAAACGAAGCCCGATTACGTGCTAATCCTGCCTTGGAACCTGAAAAAGGAAATTAGCGAGCAGTTGTCCTATGTGCGCGAGTGGGGTGGCAAACTGGTGGTGCTGATTCCGGAGGTGGAGATCTATTAGTGCTTTTTCGGGAGACAAAGTTGCCGGGAGCTTTCGTCATCGAGTTACAAAAGCATGAAGATGAGCGGGGTTTCTTTGCGCGCGCATGGTGCCAAACGGAATTCGAAGCGCGCGGCCTGAATCCGCGAACCGTACAGTGCAACATCTCGTTCAACAAGCTGAAGGGCACGCTTCGTGGCATGCATTATCAGATTGCTCCCTGCGCCGAAGCAAAGCTTGTGCGCTGCACACGAGGGGCAATTTGCGACGTGATCATCGACCTCCGCCGTGAATCGCTAACTTACAAGCAGCATGTCTCGGAAATGTTAAGCAGCAACAATTACAAGGCGCTGTTCATTCCGGAAGGATTTGCGCACGGTTTTCAGACGCTTGAGGACGACTGCGAAGTATTCTATCAAATGTCAGAGTTTTATTCATCTGAGCATCAGCGCGGTCTACGCTACAACGATCCCGCATTCAGAATCAATTGGCCGATAGAGGCGACCGTGATTTCCGATCGCGACCGCAACTACGAGGACTTCAGAGAGTAATAATGTCCGCCAGAACCACGGATTTCTCCAGCCTTCGCTTTAAGCTTCATAACTCTTCGCTCGGCGACGAGATCTATTCCCTGATCCGTGAACTTTATCCCATCTGTCGCAGTATTACAGGTGAAGGATTCCGCCAGACGCTTGGCCGCGTACGAAAAGAAATCCCTCTGGAGGTGCATGAAGTTCCCAGCGGAACCCAAGTATTTGATTGGACAGTGCCAAAGGAGTGGAATATCCGCGATGCCTACGTGAAGAACAGCCGCGGGGAACGGATTATCGACTTCAAAAGCCACAACCTGCACGTAGTCAACTACAGCGTTCCCGTGCATCGCAAAATGGCACTGGCTGAATTACGTGTGCATCTTCATACATTGGCTGATCAGCCGGACTGGATTCCTTACCGCACGTCCTACTACAAAGAGAGCTGGGGATTCTGTTTATCTCATAACCAATTGCAAACGCTGCGCGAAGATGAGTACGAAGTGTGCATCGATACCACACTTGAAAGTGGATCCTTGACGTACGGGGAGTGCTACCTTCCGGGCGAGAGCTCGGCGGAAGTTCTGATCTCATGCCATGCCTGTCATCCTTCACTCTGCAATGACAACCTCTCAGGTCTTGCGATCGCGACTTTTCTTGCGAAGTATCTAGGCGAAGCCGAGCTGCGCTACTCGTACCGCTTTCTATTCATACCTGGGACGATCGGGGCAATTACGTGGTTGAGCCAGAATGAAGACCACGTGAACGCTGTACGACATGGCTTGGTCCTGACGTGCGTCGGAGACCAGGGACATATCACTTATAAGAAGAGCCGCCGAGGAGATGCGGAGATCGATCGCGCTGTGGCGCACGTGCTCAAAAATTCAGGTCGCAGGTACGACATTGAAAATTTTTCGCCGTATGGCTACGACGAGCGCCAGTATTGCTCGCCGGGATTTAACCTGCCTGTTGGATGCTTTATGCGTACACCGCATGGAAAATTTCCGGAATATCACAGCTCTGCCGACAATCTGGAGTTAATGGATCCGACCAGCCTTGCGCATTCGCTGACGACATGCTTGTCGGTCTTTTACGTTTTAGAAAACAATCGATCGTATTGCAATCAGAACCCAAAATGCGAGCCGCAACTAGGTCGCCGTGGGCTATATCGCGAAATGGGCGGTCGCGACACAAAGCTCCAAGAAACCGCGATGTTATGGGTGCTGAACCTGTCCGATGGACAGCATAATCTGTTGGATATTGCCGAACGATCCGGGTTAGCTTTTGAAACGGTTCATGAGGCGGCTGGCCTGCTGCTGCACCATGGCTTATTGAAAGAAGTTCCGGCGCGATACTGATTCCGGCTTATGACGCATCTAGCTAATCAAGTGGCCGTGGTTACTGGCGCAAATAGTGGAATCGGGAAGGCGATCACTTTGGCCCTGGCTGCGCAAGGCGCGACAGTTTGTCTTGTCGGCCGGAGAATGGAGGCATTGCAGCTAGTCGCCCAGCAAGCCTCGAATGGTTCCGCGAGCTACCAGGCGGATCTCGGGCTTGATTCGGATATCACAGAGCTGGTCGCGAACCTGAAGCAGGACGTTAAGGGCGTCGACATCTTGGTTCACAGCGCCGGAGTGATTCGGTTGTCTTCCTTTGAGTGTGCCAGTCCGGACCAACTGGATTGGCATTACAAAGTGAATGTGCGTGCGCCGTATCTTCTGACTCAGGGCCTGCTGCCGATGATCAGAGCACGACAAGGTCAGATCGTGTTCGTGAACTCAAGCGCTGGCCTTCGCGCCGGCGCGAAGGCCAGCCAGTATGCGTCAACCAAACATGCCTTGAAGGCGCTAGCGGATAGCTTGCGCGAAGAAGTAAACGCAGCCGGCATTCGCGTAATGAGCCTGTTCTTGGGGCGGACCGCCAGTCCAATGCAGGCCATGGTCCATGAAATGGAGCACAGGAAATATAGCCCGGAATTACTAATCCAGCCGGAGGATGTAGCAGCGGTTGTCATTAATGCCCTTACGCTGCCTCGAACTGCTGAAGTTACAGAAGTCAGTATGCGGCCCTGCATGAAGTCGTACTGATCGCAGCGAGAACTAAAAGACATAGACGTGATTCAGGAGAATAGATTATGAAAGTGGTTTTGTTTTGCGGTGGTTTCGGCATGCGCATGCGCGAATATTCCGAAGCTTTGCCTAAACCGATGGTGCCGATTGGATATCGGCCCATCCTTTGGCATGTAATGAAGTATTACGCCCACTATGGACACAAAGACTTTATTTTATGTTTAGGTTACAAGGCTAACATTATCAAAAAGTACTTCCTCGAATACGACGAGTGCGTGTCAAACGACTTCGTTCTCTCCCACGGAGGCAAGAATGTTGAGTTACTGAGTAGCGACATCGATGACTGGAATATCACATTTGTGGATACAGGACTTACCTCGAACGTTGGTCAGCGCCTGAAAGCTGTGCAAAGGCAGCTTGAAGGAGAGGAGATGTTCCTTGCCAACTACACCGATGGCCTTTCGGATGTGCCGCTCCCTGCAGTCATTGAATCTTTCAAGAATAGCGGAAATATCGCTTGCTTCGTGGGTGTGAAGCCGCGGGCTAGCTTCCATCTCATCACTATGGAGAACGGTGGCGCCGTCACGAGCATCGAGCACATCGCGAAGTCCGGGGCGCGGATGAACGGGGGATTCATGGTGTTGCGGCAGGAAATCTTCAGTTACATGAACGACGGGGAGGAGCTCGTAGAGGAACCGTTCCGGCGGCTCATCGACGCTGGCCGACTGATGGTCTATCCACATGACGGCTATTGGGCGTGCATGGATACTTTCAAAGAAAAGCAGGACCTTGAAGACCTGTTCGGTCGAGGCAGTGCGCCTTGGGCAGTGTGGAATCATCAGCACGAAATCAACAAATGATTTCGTGCAATCTCACTCGCGTGAAGCGGGTGCTATTCCTAGGGGCGCACAGCGACGACATCGAGATCGGCTGCGGCGGGACGGTGCTGCGGATGATTGAGCAGTCTAAGAGCATCGAATTCTACTGGCTCGTGCTGTGTTCCAATCCGACACGCGCCGCGGAAGCAAAGCGCAGCGCGAACGCGTTCCTTGGGCGTGCGCGCAAGAAGACTGTCGTGATGAAATCCTTTCGAGATGGATTCCTTCCCTACCTCGGTCCGCCGGTCAAAGAGTGCTTCGAAGAACTCAAGAAAGTCTTCACGCCGGATGTAATCTTCACGCATTGCAGGCACGATCTTCACCAAGACCATCGTCTGGTGTGCGAGTTGACGTGGAATATTTTTCGCGATCACTTCATCCTCGAATACGAGATCCCAAAATACGACGCCGATCTGCGTTCACCGAATTTCTTCGTGCCGTTGAGGGAGACCCATGCACGGAAGAAAGTGAAGAGCCTGATGCGGTACTTTACCACCCAACAGAATAGGCAGTGGTTCTCGGAGGAATTATTTTACGGCCTCATGCGGCTGCGGGCCGTCGAAGCCGCCTCAGCCACCCGTTACGCGGAAGCTTTTTACTGTCGGAAAGTGCTGCTCGGGACAACGAATCAAGCCGCGTAACAGGCGTGCGATAAATTCGCCGTCGTTGAGTTCTACCCATGCATGACTACGTAATCATCGGAGGCGGGATCGTTGGATTGGCGACGGCTATGGCTGTAGGGAAAAAGCATCCCAAGGCGAGGATCCTCGTCCTGGAAAAGGAGCAGGAGGTTGCGCAACACCAAACTGGGCGAAACAGCGGTATCATCCATGCAGGTATTTATTACAAGCCCGGAACTCTGAAAGCGAGGTTCGCCCGGGAAGGCAACCGCTCAATGATCGAGTTTTGCCGCGAGCACCGCATCCAGCATGAAGTCTGCGGAAAGGTGATCGTTGCCACCAGACCGTCCGAACTTCCACTGCTCGAAAGCTTGTTTCAACGCGCCCTCGATCACCGGCTTGGCGCTGCACGCCTCGCGCCCGAACAAGTGCAGGAAATTGAGCCACACGTGCGCTGCCTCGCCGGCGTCAGAGTTCCATCAACGGGAATCGTCAACTACCGGGAGGTTTCTGCGAAATATGTTGAGCTGATTAAATCACAGGGTGGAACAGTCCAAACCGGCATGCGCGTTGACCGCTTGCGCAAGGTGAATGGGATTCAAGTTATCGAAACAGCTCACGGAGAGTTTGAGGCCGGATTCGTTATCAATTGCGCCGGCCTGTTTAGCGATCGCGTGGCTCGCTCTGGCGGTCTCGATCCGGGTGCGAAAATCATCCCGTTCCGTGGCGAGTACTACGAGCTGATGCCCGAAAAGCGGTATCTCGTAAGGACGCTAGTTTACCCAGTGCCCAATCCCGATTTTCCATTCTTAGGTGTTCATTTTACGCGCATGATTGATGGCTCAGTCCACGCCGGGCCCAACGCCGTGCTGGCCTTCAAACGGGAGGGCTATCACAAGACGGACATCAACTGTGCGGATTTGTTTGAGACCATCACGTTCCCGGGTTTTTGGAAGCTCGCGCGGAAGTATTACCGAGAGGGGATGATGGAGATGGTTCGCTCCGTGAGCAAACGCGCGTTCGTGAAGAATCTTCAACAACTCGTCCCTGAAGTAAATGAAGATGACTTGATTCCGACGGATTCCGGAGTCCGGGCGCAAGCGTTGATGCCGGATGGGAAACTGGTGGACGATTTTCTGATAATGAACGGGAAAAACTCTATTCACGTGTGCAACGCGCCCTCGCCGGCAGCGACGGCCTCACTTGAAATCGGACGCTTTATTGCCAATCAACTTCCCGAAATGACGTTGGCTCACCGGCATGGTCGCATTTATCTTGCCAATCAACAGATTTGTAGGGTAAACGACCTTGCATGACACAGGACAGCAGACAGATGTCGAACCATCGACAATTGCCGGGCATTGCCACAGTTTATCGCAAACGTGAGCCGAGCGGG
>DASQYT010000045.1:0-5867 GCA_035639075.1 Candidatus Elarobacter sp. | reverse complement strand
AGAGGCAGAACGGCGTCCCGGTGCAAACCGGGGCGCCTTTTGTTTGCGGCGCAAAAATCGCCGCAATTTTTTGCGGCGGATTGCGAACGCGCGAATCTGAAATCGCGCTTAGTGCTTGCCTGCGGAGCCCGCTGCGGATTTTTCGCCAGCGGGATGCGCGCCAAAAACCCGGTCAAAAATGGCATCCACAGAGCGAAGCTGGCGCTGCAAATCGAAAGCGTGCGCCAGAGCTTTCGAATCGAGAACTTTCGCGATGCGAGCGTCTTTCGCGGCGCGGTCGCGGAAACCGGTGTCCGTCTCCCACGCGGCCATGGCGTTTTCCTGCACCGCCTTGTACGCATCGTCGCGCGGCATGCCCTTCTCCACCAAATCCTGCAGCAACTGTCCCGAATAAACGAGGCCATTTGTAGATTCGAGGTTTCGCTGCATGCGCTCGGGGAACACGCGCATCTGGCCTAGGATCATGGCCATTTTGGAAAGCATGTAGTCGATCAAAATAGTGGAATCGGGAAGAATGACGCGTTCGACGGAGCTATGGGAAATGTCGCGCTCGTGCCAAAGGGCGACGTTTTCGAACGCGGCGAGCATGTTCGAACGCACGAGGCGAGCGAGGCCGCAGATTTGTTCGCAGGAAACGGGGTTGCGCTTGTGCGGCATGGCGGAACTGCCGCGTTGCTCACCGCTGAACGGTTCCTCGACTTCGCGGACTTCGGTGCGCTGGAGATGGCGAATTTCTAGCGCGATTTTTTCGAGGGTGGCGGCAATGAGCGCGAGGGCGCTGAGATATTGCGCGTGGCGGTCGCGCTGAATGACCTGTGAAGCGACGGGCGCGGCGCTGAGTGCCAGGCGCTTGCAGATGCGTTCTTCGATTTCCGTACCGAGATGCGAAGCATTACCGACGGCGCCAGAGATTTTTCCGACAGCCATCTGCGCGGCAGCGTCGCGGAAGCGCGCGATGTTGCGCTGATTCTCCGAAAACCAATTGGCGATTTTGAGCCCGAACGTGATGGGCTCGGCGTGAATGCCGTGAGTGCGGCCAATCTGCGGCGTGTGGCGGAACTCGTGGGCGCGCAGATCGAGAATTTCGCCAAACGTCACCAGTTCGCGCTCGATCAATTTTGAAGCGTCGCGAACTTGCAAGGCCTGCGCGGTATCGACGACGTCGTTGGACGTCATGCCGTAATGCAGCCAGCGCGCCGCGGCGGGATCGCCGATGGATTCGCCGACAGCCATGGTGAACGCGATGACATCGTGCTTCACGCGGCCTTCAATCTGATGGATCTGCACCACATCGATTTTGGCGCGCGAGCGAATCGCGGCCGCGGCGTCTTTCGGGACTAGTCCAGCTTCCGCGAGAGTTTCCGTCGCGGCAAGCTCGACTTCCAGCCACTTAGCGAACTTGTTCGCGTCGCTCCAAACCTGGCCCATCTCCTGGCGCGTGTAGCGTGGAATCAATTCCCTCTCCTAAGCGGCGAAAAGACGATTCGGCGAATGTTCCCTAATTCCATGATACCGCACTTGGAGAGGGCTTCGCTGGACGGCGATCGCTTGGGCGAGTGTCCGAAATTGGGAAGGCGAATGGCGGAAGCGAGCAGTTACGAGTTTCTGCCGAGGACTGCGCGCTGGATAAGGTTCTGGCCAGCAAGGGTTTGCGGGTTGATCCGGACCGGCACAAGAGTTGCTCAAGGGCAGGGTGTAGGGTGTCTACACCCTGGGGGTAGAATGTCGACAGCCTTGGATGGAACAAAGGGCGGGGTTCCGTCGTCAATAGCAGAGAACAGATTCGATCAAGCCGCGTTGAGGAAGCGGTTAAGGAATTTACTTTAGGTGGAAGCCCTGATTAGGGGGAAGACAGTGGGAGAAAAAACGCAGCGGTACCAGAACCGGATTGAGCTTTTGCAGGGGACGCTGGACCTGCTGATTTTGCAGACACTGCAATGGGGACCGCAGCACGGCTATGGGATCAGCGTGGCGATTCGCAATCGATCAGGCGAGTTGCTGCAGGTGGATACCGGTTCGCTGTATCCCGCGCTGCATCGCCTGGAAAAACAGAAATGGATCAAGGCGGAATGGCGAATCTCCGGAAACAAGCAGCGGGCAAAGTTTTATCAACTGACGGCCGCCGGAAAGAAGCAACTGACAAGAGAACGCTCGAAGTGGTCGCAGCTTTCGGACGCAATCGCGGGAGTGCTGCAGCCTGAGGAGTAGAGACGACGCGAGGAAGTGAGCAAGTAAGGAAGTAAGGAAACGCAGAGGTGGCCAATGAGTTTCTGGCGACGTAAGAGACGGGAAGCGGATCTCGAAGAGGAAGTGCGGAGCCATCTGGGGATGGCGGCGCGAGAGTCCGTGGAACGGGGGGAAACGGCGAAGAAGGCGGAGCAGGCCGCGCGGCGGGAATTTGGAAACGTAGAGCTGGTGAAGCAAGTCACGCGAGACGTTTGGGGATGGACGTGGCTGAGAGACGTTGCCGATGATGTGCGTTACGGATTGAGAATACTGCTGAAGAATCCGGGATTCACTGCCGTTGCGGTTCTCACTCTTGCGCTGGGCATCGGCGCGAACGCGGCGATCTTCACGGTAATTAACGCCGTCATGCTGCGCACACTTCCCGTGCAGCGCGCTCAGGAGCTTGTAACCGTGGGGAATCCTGCGAGGGTTTATTCGTGGGGGGGCGGGACGCCACGGACCGATGTATTTTCTTATCCGCTCTATTGCGAAGTGCGTGATCACAACGACGTATTCTCGTCCCTGCTGGCAAGCGCAAACCTTGGCAATTTGCAGATCGCCATGGGAGCGGGACCAGAAACAGTCCGCGGCAGACTCGTAAGCGAGAATTATTTCCAGACGCTTGGCGTCGAAGCGTTGTTGGGACGCACGTTTACAGCCGACGAGAGCCGTACCCCTGGAGGCGATCCGGTCGTGGTCATCAGCTATGGATATTGGCAGCAACGGTTCTCCGGCGACTCCGCCGTTATTGGCCGCAAGGTGCGATTGAACAATTATCCGTTCACTGTTATCGGAGTCGCTCCGCCGGGATTTTTCGGTGAAGTAGTGGGTTACCTTCCCGACTTGTGGGCGCCCATGATGATGCAGCGGCAGCTCATGCCCGGGCGCGACTTCCTTGAGAGTGCAAACGATGCTTCTCTTTTGCTGATCGGGCGTCTGAAGCCAGAGGTAACCATCGAGCAGGCACGAACAAATGTCAATACGGTCGTGAAACAGGCGCTCACGGTTACGCTTAACGCCAAACTTTCCGCCGACGATCGGAACGCAATACGAAATATGAAAATTGCCGTCGAGGTCTCGCCTGGAAGCCACGGGCTTTCCCGGCTGCGGCGCGAATTTTCAATCCCGCTTCTCCTATTGATGGCGATAGTCGTCCTGGTGCTGCTCGTCGCCTGCGTCAACGTGGCCAACCTGATGCTGGCGCGTTCCTCTACACGCCAGCGAGAAATCGCTGTTCGCTTTGCCATGGGCGCCGGACCGGGCCGCATTGTTCGTCAATTGCTGACCGAATCTTTTTTGCTGGCGTCCTTGGGCGGGGCGCTTGGCCTGCTGCTGGCCAATTGGGGTTCGGCCTTGCTCGTGAGCCTGGTGAACAGTGACCACAGACATGCCAGCCTTCTGTCGCTTGGCATTGACTGGCGCGTGCTCGGGTTCACGGGCGTCGTATGCCTGTCGGCCGGGATGGTATTTGGTCTTGCACCGGCGCTGCGATTTCTGCGCGTGAAACCAGGCCCGGCTCTCAAGGAAGGCGGCCGCGAGTCCGGGGCAGGACGGAAAGGCGCGCTCGGGTCCGTTCTTGTAGGCTCGCAAATCGCGCTGGGTGTCCTGGTGCTGATGACCGCGAGCCTGCTGGTCCGGAGTCTGCGCAATCTGCAGGAAGCTGACCTGGGCTATAGCCGCGATCAGCTCCTATTGGCACGAGTGGACTTCCTCCAAAGCGGCTATAAGGGACCGGCCATAGGAAACGTCACACGAGAGCTACTGGACCGGCTCTCAGCCTTGCCCGGTGTCCGCGGTGTCACCGCATCCAGCAATGGGTTGTTCAGCGGCGACGAATCTGGCGATGCCATTCGCATAGACGGGGTCGCCCCCGCTAATCAGCAGGATAATGTGACCGCCGATGATGAAGTTGGACCGAACTATTTCAGCACCATCGGCGTGCCGATTGTTTTGGGGCGCGAAATCACCCTGCGGGATTTTGCCAGCGCTACCCACGTTGCCGTCGTCAATGAAACTTTTGCGAAGTATTATTTTGAAGGACGCAGCCCCATCGGGCACAAGATTTATATCCAGGACTCGGACCATCCCAATCAGCCGCCTTACGAGATCATCGGCGTCGCGCATGATGTGCACGACCACAATGTGCGCGACGCCGTTCGGCGCCGCATGTACGCGCCGCTGAGCAGCGCCACCTTTGACGATATCGGCGCTTACAATTTTGAAATCCGTGCCATCGGCAATCCGCAGGCGCTGATCAATGCAGTCCGGAACGCAATCCGCGAAATGAATCCTGATCTAATCATCGACAGTATGGAGACCGCCGGCGAGCTCGTGACAGATACTCTGGCCTCACAGGTGTTAGTGGCAAAGCTCTCCGCGTTTTTCGGAGCGCTCGTGCTCAGCCTGGTTTGTGTCGGGCTTTATGGGAGCATGGCTTACAACGTTGCCGGCCGCACCAGGGAGATCGGCGTTCGCATGGCGCTCGGCGCCCCGCGCCGGGACGTTGTTTGGATGGTCCTGCGCGAAGCTCTGATCGTGTTCACGTCCGGTGTGGCGATCGGACTGCCAGCCGGAATCGCCGCGACTCAGTTGTTCAAAGCGATGCTATTTGGTGTTAGCAAGACGGACCCGCCTTCGATTGCCTCTGCCATCTTGGCCTTAATTGTAGTTTGTATGGCCTCGGCGATTATTCCCGCGCGGCGCGCGACGCGGGTCGATCCGATGGTGGCCCTGAGATACGAATAGAATTGGAGAGTGGAAAGCAGGAATTAGAAGGTTGGGACAAAGAAGGAGAGCCGCTATGAGCTGGCTAAATAGACTCTTTGGCAAACGGAAGCGGGAGAAGGAACTGGAAGAGGAAGTGCGGAGCCATCTGGAGATGGCGGCGCGGGAGCGCGCGGAGCGCGGAGTGGATGAAGCTGAGGCCGAGAGGGCGGCGCGCCAGGAGTTTGGAAACGTGGGATTGGTGACGGAAGTCACGCGGGACGCATGGGGAGGAAAGTGGCTAAGAGACGTCGTCGATGACGTGCGTTTCGGTCTAAGGATGCTGGGAAAAAATCCGGCGTTCACAAGCATCGCTGTCCTCACACTCGCCCTCGGGATTGGCGCCAACACAACCATTTTCAGCGTGATGAACGCTACTCTCCTGAGGGCGCTGCCACTTCCCAACCCGGATAGCCTCGTTCTGGTATGGGAGACGTTTGGCAAGGGGCCAAACAATATAAACATCGTGTCCGCGCCGAATTTTTGGGATTTCAAGCGGCAAAGCCAATCTTTCGAGGACATGGCCATTTTTGATTCCACCGGACGTGGCTACAATCTTTCCGCTACAGGAAATAACCAAGAGCCAGAGCAAGTGTCCGGCCTGCGCGTGTCGGCAGGATTCTTTTCCGTGCTGGGTGTGAAACCTCTTCTCGGGCGTACGTTTCTACCCGAGGAAGAACTACCGGGCAAAGACCATGAAGTCGTTCTGAGTTATCGTTTGTGGGAACGAGGTTACAGCGGCGATCCTCAACTCCTGGGCAGGACCATCAAGATTGACGGAGAGGACTTCACCGTGGTGGGAGTGATGCCGCGCGAATTCCACTGGCAGTTCTGGAGCAAGGCACGCCAGTTATGGGTGCCCGTGGGATATAACAAAA
>DASQYT010000044.1:0-10427 GCA_035639075.1 Candidatus Elarobacter sp. | reverse complement strand
CTCGATGGTACTGTCGAGACGCTTGCGGGAGTAGCGGGTCTCCAAACTCCAGTTGTTGTTGATGGCCCAGTCGACGCCAGTGACGACCTCATGTTGTTTCATCGGCTTCATATTGGGATCAATCGCCGGGTCCCGCGGGTCCGCCTTGGTAGCGCGGAAATCCACGTTTTCGATGAAGCGACCCGCAGTCACGCCCGGAGCAGGCCCCGTCGGCGTGCAGGCATGCGGGGCCGGCGCGCCACCGTTGACGCTCAAGAGGGGAGCAGTCGGAGTAATGGCGGCGTAGTTGGTTGAATCCAAGGTATAAACGCAATCATGCCAGTAGTCGCTGCCGAAGGAGCCACGGGCCAAGCCCATCTTCATGATGTCGTAGAACTGACCGTAGCTGGCGAAGACCTTCACCTTGCCGTTATGAAGCAGGTCATAGGCGCCGCCGATTCGGGGGGCAATTTTGTCCATGAATCCGAAATGAACGGTTGGGAAACGGTTCGGATCATAGGGGGGCTGGTCTTCTTCGTCGAAACGTACGCCGAGATTCAGAGTGAGCCCTTTGCCCACCGTCCAGGAATCCTGGACGTAAAGAGCGTTTGCAGTCTGCTGATCAGCGCCAGTGTTATCCACGCCGTCCCGCACGATATAGTAACCAAATTGGCCCTGACACCCGGCGGCGGTCGCGTTCGCAGCTCCGCCAAAGGCCGGATTCGACGCATTCTGTGCGATGATCGGGTCGCAGATCGTGGTGCTGGTCACTGGTGAGTACGCCGTGGCCCAATTTAGCAGAACCTGGGCGGTATTGAATGTTCCAAGGGTGTTGTTGTACTGCGATTGGTGGAAATAACCGCCTTTGAAGGTGTGACTACCCAAGAACCTCCCCACAAAATACGATACATCCACGTTGAAGGCCTTGCGCTTGTAGGCGTCAAAGAACACTGTGAAGGTACTAGGAATATTCGAAAAGCCGCTGGTGTTCACCAAAGGAGCGGAAAAACCACCGGAAGTGATGGTCGTGTTGTTGGCGGGGGTTGTAAGACAAACTCCCCCGGTTTCGCCCGGCGTTGCCAGTGGTGCTAAGTTAACGTCCGTGGTGCAGGGATTAAAATTCGGATCGGTCTTCTTGTTACCCAGGGGCCGGTTGTTGGCATCAACGTTTCCATTGTTGCCAACAACCGCAGCGCTGTAACTCCACTGTATTCCGGTTGGCTTGCCGCGCTGCTCGTTGTTAGAAAAGAAGTAGCCATACCTGGCGCTAACTACCAACCTTGAAGTTGGAGTCCAGTCGCCGCCGAAAGTGTAAACCGACAGCGGGTTAACCGACCCATTGTCCGAGCGCAAGGTGTTCGGATCGGTCGAGGCACCGGTGTTAACTTGACCGTAGGCGCTGTTCGGGCTGCCCAAGGTTCCTTTGGTCCGGGAATATGAATAATTCCAGCCGGCAAAGAGGTTCAGGGAATTTGTCAGGCGATAATCCAACTTCGTGTAAGCATTGTGCTGGATAAAGTTGCTGCTAAGCGTGCGAGGACCTGGGTTGTTTCCGGTGAAGGTCGTAGTCCGACTAATCGTGTCAATCGTGGGGATGTAACTTGTGTACAAGAACAGGCGATCCCTGAAAATCGGGCCACCAATTTGGAAGCCGGGCTCGAGGATGCGCCGCTTGTCCTTGTTCGGCACGTAATACTCCGGTGTGCCGTCCAGACGCGTGGAAGAGCTAAGGCCGGCCTTGGTCGGGTCCAGGCGAAGTCCGCAGACTGTACTGAAACCGGCGAATGTGCCTGCACCGCCTGAAGTGTAGCCGCTCGCGCAGGGATCGTTGGCATTGAGCGCGTTCGTGCGTAAGTAAGTCAGGAACTCCCCGTGCCAGACGTTGGAACCACGTTTGGGAATGGCGTTAATGACGCCACCCAGCGCGCCGCCGTACTCGGCCTCGAAGCTGCTGGACTTGATCTGTACTTCCTGGATGAAATCGGTTTGGAAGTTCTTGCCGACGCCGCCGTTCTGAATGTTGGTGGTGTTGATGCCATCGATCAGGTAAACATTCTCACTGTCGCTTGCGCCGTCGATCTGGAAACCCCCGGCGCGGCTAGATGTACCACTTTGCATAGGCTCTTGTCGCGCGCCCGGAGCAAAAGGAATTACGGATTGGAAAGAGCGTCCCTTCGGAATATTTGTCAGCTCATCCTGCGTAACCGTGACCGCGACCTTACTTTGAGTTACGTCCACGGCAGGCGTCTCGGCTCGAACTTCAACGACTTCGCTAGCGGTACCCATTTCCAACTGGGCGTCAATATTTGGCAAGCGGCCCACATCGAGCGAAACGCCTTCGCGCTTCAAGACGCGAAAACCCTTTGCGGTGACGGTCAACGTATAGGCGCCAGGCGGAAGACTCGAAAAGCGATAAAACCCACTCGCATCAGTTTCCGTTGTCTTCGCACCTAGCGCCGGGCCGGAAATCTCTACCGTCGCACCGGCAACGACCGCGCCGGTTGGGTCCTTCACATACCCTTGAACTCCGGCCGTTGTTTCCTGCGAAAACAGTGCGTTCGGAACCAGACCAAACAGACAACACAGGGCAACCACCACCATAACCACTCGCTTGTTGAGCATGCATCTACCTCCTGGTTGGGCCATGACTGGCTCACCTGAAACGTGCACACTTGGCCGACGAACTGTCCGGGGTAACAAAAGGAAGGATTCTGCAAGAGGCCATAAATCAGAAACCCACTCGCAAACTGCAACCCGCCTGACAGGAGAGCAAATTCCGTACCAAGCGCTACTCCACCGACTAAGTTCTAAATTTCTCGTGATTTACACAGTCTTTAGGAGTCGCGGAGGTGCGCTCTGTCTATGCTCGGCCATATTTCCATACGGACTTTCATAGATATTCTGCCGCGCTCTGACGCGCCCTTGGCTGCGCATCGCAACGATTCGACCGCATTCACCGACAGCCTGCATCACTCAATCTCAGGCACCCGACCGTGTAACCACAAGATTCCATGCGGGATATATATTGTTGCCGAATGCTTTGTCAACACATTTCTAATCCCCACACCCAAATAAACTTTAGCTAAATAGAATCTAAATTATGACGCTAGTAGGTACTGGCAGCCTTGTCTTGCGCCTTCGGCGGGAGAGCGTGGGAGCCTGAAGGGGCCGAGATGAGAAGGCGGGACTCTTGTTGGCCTGGTAGACCGTACGGCCGCCGACAACGGTGCGGAGGACGCGCGTCTTGGTGAACTGGGCGGGGGGAACTTTGGTGAGGTCATTCGAAAGGACGATGAAATCGGCGTACTCACCCTCTTTCAACTCGCCCTTCTTTCCTTCTTCGAACTGCGCGTAAGCGGATCCCGAGGTGTACGCACGAATGCAATCCGCAAGTGGGATTTTTTCCTGCGGCTCCCAGCCGTTCTTTGGACCGCCATCCGGACGTTCGCGCGTGACACAAGCATACAGGCCGCGGAAGGGACTGATCGGCTCGACGTTGTAATCAGTGCCGAACGCCAGCCGAACGCCGTTTTTCAGCATGCTGGCCCAAGCGTACGCGCCGATGATCCGCTCGCGCCCGATGCGGTCCTCCGCCCAGCGCATGTCCGTGGTCTGATGCGAAGGCTGCATGGAAGCGATGACATGAAGTTCCGCAAAACGCGCGAAGTCCATCGGCGCGACGACTTGCGCGTGCTCGATGCGGTCCCGGCGGTCACGCGGGCCGTTAGCCTTGGCCACCGCCTCGAAAACATCCAGCGCGATGCGATTGGCGCGGTCACCAATCGCGTGGAACGCCAGCTGAAACCCGGACTTGTCGCGCTGAATAGCCATCGCTTTCAGTTTCTCTGGATCGTTGATGAGGATTCCCCTCGTGGAGGGATCGTCGGAATAGGGCTCCAGCATCGCAGCGGTGCGTGAACCCAGGGCGCCGTCTGTGAAGGCCTTTAGCGCCCCCGTTTTTAGCCAAGGATCCTTGGTGCCGCCCTGCGCCTGCCTATTCTGCAACTCATTGAGAGGGAGGTCGAATGGCAGCCACTCCGTGATACGAACAGTAAGTTTTCCCTCTTCCTTCAAGTCGTGGTACACCTGAAAATCCGCCCAATCGGAATAATCCTGGACGGAAGTGACGCCATTCTCGGCAACGTTCCGAAGGACCAGCTCAATTCCTTTGCGGCGTTGCTCGGCAGTGGGATCGGGAATCCGCACTCTGACCAGAGACATTGCCGCGCCTTCTTTCAGCATTCCCGTTGGCTCGCCAAGCCCATCGTGTTCGATTTCACCGCCGGGCGGATTGGGAGTGGTCTTGTTAACCTCCGCGCTCTTCAGCGCCAGCGAATTCGCGACGGCCACGTGACCGGAAATGTGGGTAAGGATGACTGGGTTCTTGGGCGCGACGGCATCGAGCTGCTGGCGATTCGGGAACCTCTTCTCCGGCCAAAGTGTGTGGTCCCAGCCGCCGCCGGTAATCCATTCGCCTTCCTTGTGCTTCGAGACCGCAGCGGCGACCCGCTTTTGCATTTCCTCAACGGAAGGCACGCCCGTCAGCGGGACGGCGAGCTCGTCCGCGGCGGCGCCACCCAGATGCACGTGCGCATCATTGAAGCCGGGCATTACAAATTGACCATCGAGCTGGACCGTTTCCGCACCTTCCTGGCTGCCGCCGCAATCGAGAAGGATGTGGGTCATCTTGCCAACGCAGGCGATCTTCCCTTCGCTAACAGCGATAGCCTCGGCCCACGGTTGCGCAGGATCGTTTGTATAAATGCGCCCGTGAACGTAATAGACCAGATGCGAAGTCCTTTGCGCGACGCTCGAATTCGCTTGGAATGCCAAAACGAGGACAACAACCGCGAACGGGAGGATCCCAGCGAGGAGAAGAACGCGATTCCTGCGCAACTTCATCGAGATTTCTCCTCGGCAACTCCGGAAACCCCGAGAACTGTAAGGAGAGCGCGCTTCAGTCCGGCTTCGCGACCCGTGGCGTCGTACCATTCCTGAAGCGAGTGAGCTCCGCCACCGTTGCCGCCTGCCCCGATGGAAATGGCCTCGATGCCTAGAGAGAGCGGAACATTCGCATCGGTCGAAGAGCGCTCGATGCGCGATTGATTGCCGATAAACTCATCGGCGGCGCGAAGTGCTGCCAGCAGTGGCGAATCCGCGGCCAATTCTCCGCCCGGACGGCTGCCGAGCAGTTCGACCTTCCATTCCAGTTTGCCTTTGGAACGGTCGCGCGCGGATTCCATCTCGTCACGCACGCCCGCCGCGATGCATTCGCGAAGTGCCAATTCGAGGCGCGCCAGTTCATCTTCACTTTCTGAGCGAATGTCGACTTTCAGGCGCGCTTCGTGCGGAACGGAATTTACGGAAGTGCCGCCTTCGATCTGGCCGATATTGAACGTTGTGCGCGGCGCGGCTGGAACTCTGGTATTGATGAACCGAACGGAGCCGCGAACCAGCGCGTTGATAGGATTGGGCATCCCGAAGTCCGACCAACTGTGGCCGCCCGGGCCAGTGATCAAGGCTTCGAGCCTGCGCGATGCCAGCGCTTTCGTGGTCACGTGATCCGTGCCGGAACCGTCAAGCACCACCACCGCTTTCAGTTTTCCGCGGTAGTTATCGACAATCGCGCGCATGCCGCGCAGATTGCCTTCGCCCTCTTCGCCGACGTCGCCGACAAATAGGATGGTGCGCTGCGGCTTGACGCGCGCGGACTGCGCGGCACGCGCCAGCGCCAGGAGAGCCGCCACGCCGCTGCCATTGTCGGAGATTCCCGGCGCGGTCATGCGGCTGCCATCGCGGTGAACCTTCACGTCGGTATCTGGGGGAAAAACCGTGTCGAGGTGCGCGGAGACAACGACAATTTCCTTTTCATTCACGCCGCGCAGTTCACCGATCACGTTGCCGGTCTTGTCGATCTGCGCCGCCAATCCCGCTTCGGCCAGCAATTCCTTGACCGCTGCCGCCCGCTGCGCTTCCTGAAACGGCGGCGCAGGGATTTCCGTGATGCGCGCCTGCTGGTCGTTAACCCAGGAAATGTTGGGCGTAAGCCAATCGAGAGCCGCGCGGACTCGTGCGTTATCGGAGAGCCGTGGACTCTGGGCCTGGCGAGGAGCATGGGGAGGAGGAGCGGAGCGAGCCGGCATAGCCAAAAGAATAACGCAAACGAGAGCGCGTTTCACCGTCGGCTTGCAACAACGTTTTCCGCTCAATTGCGTGCGGCCTCGGTGCAAAGAGCGAAAACTTCGTCGTCGGTGAGCACGCGCGGAGACTGCTTGGCGGCGTCAAAGATGCGCGTGACCGTCGCGTCGTCCGCGGGAACGCGATGCTTCTCCAGCCAGAACAGCACATTGGATTTCCCGCTCATAGGGCCGATCTCGATTACCTGGTCGAGACCGAAAAGATGTGCGGGCACGCCGCTGTAGACGGCATTGGCGAGTTCGAGATCATTTTTGCGAAAAGCTTTGATGAGCGCGGCGGCGTGAACTCCCGTCGCGGTGCGAAACGCGTCATGCCCGACGACCGGATAGTTCGGCGGGATTTTTGTGTGCGTGGCGTTCGCGACTTTTTCGCAATATTCCTTAAGGCGGGACAAGTCCTGTTCGATAAGCCCCATGAGGCGAAGATTGACGAGCATTAATTCCATGGGCGTGTTGCCAACGCGCTCGCCTAGAGCATTGGCCGCGGCGTGGACCTGATGGGCGCCGCCAGCGACGGCCGCAAGCGAATTGGCGATGGAGAGGCCGCGATCATTGTGGCCGTGCCAGTCAATGCGAATTTTTTCGCCGGAAGGCTTCACAACTTCCTCGACGGCAAATTTCACGAGATTGAACGCACCACTCGGAGTAGCGTGGCCAACCGTGTCGCAGAGCACGATGGCGCACGCACCGTTTCGAATGGCGGTCGAGTAGAGGCGTTTCACGGTTTCAGGATCGGTGCGAATGGTATCCTCGGTAACGTACATCGACGGAAGCCCATTCTCAACCGCGAACTTGACGGCTTTTTCCGTAGTGCGCTCAAGGTGATCGACGGTCCAGTCTTCCACGAGGCGGCGAATCGGGCTGGAGCCGAGGAACGTTGCAGCTTCAATGGGGATGCCCACGCTTTGCGAAATCTCCACAATGGGACGAATGTCATTTTCATGCGTTCGCGCCGCGCAGTTGGGCTTGATCTTCATGCGGTGCGTGGAGATTTCGCGGGCCAGCGCTTCAGTATGCGCATAGGCACGCGGCCCGGCGCCGGGAAGGCCGATATTGACGGAGTCGATTCGTAGGGATTCCATCAGATGGAGGATTTCGATTTTTCCTTCGATGCTGGGGTCGAAGACGGAAGGATTCTGCAAGCCGTCGCGCAGCGTTTCGTCATCCAAGAGTACGCGCGTGCCCGCAGGAATCGCCGGTGGCGTGGCCGTGTTCCAATCGTAAATCCATTCGTTCTGCGGCAAGGGAGGCCTCTTCCACTGCGAAGTCGCACCTTCTAATTGCGCAACGTATAGCTCTGTGGCTGCTGCGCGGGGTCGGGGCGATACAGCGTCTTGCAGAATTCGCAGCGATAAATTTCCGCCTTCGGACCGATGATCGCCGCCACTTCCTTCGGATAATCGTAATAACGCTTCAAGTGGCCGTTGCAGAGCTTGCCCTTGTCGTCTTTTTCATCGCACGCGCGTTGTTTCGGTTTGCGCGTTTTGACTTTGGGTGATGCCGTTGTCTCTTCAGGCATGGAGTTCCTCTCTACCATCCGTGGTCGCGGAAGAAAGTCTTCATGGCGGTGTGGGTGTTTCGCAGCTTTGCGCCAATGCTGCCGGAAAATTCAAATTGGAGAAAAGCATCTGCGGAGCGCTCTAGATTCGCGCCGTAGCGGTACCACCAAGGCTTTTCGCTCCGCGGCAAGCCATCGACATCAATATATTTCATTTGCACCATCTCGAGCAGTCCCGCTTTCCCGTGAGTGCGGCCCCAGCCGCTCGCGCCACACCCGCCGTGCGGCGCCTCCGCAATTCCGAAATAGCTGATGGCGTCGTTCACCATAACCGCGCCTGCGTGCAGTTCCGCTGCAAGCGCCATTCCTCGAGACTTGTCCTTTGTCCAGATGCTCGCAGCGAGAGCAAACGGTGAGTCGTTAGCTTGCGTGATCGCTTGCTTCGCTTCCCGCACAACTTGAATTGCGAGGATTGGTCCAAATGTCTCTTCTTGAAACAGCTTCATCGAAGAATCCACGCCCACAATGACAGTGGGCTCGAAAAAGTTGGGGCCAAGCTCGGGGCGCGCGCTGCCGCCACACAGAACGCTTGCGCCTCGCGAAACCGCATCGTCGACTAAATCGATCATACGCCGCACATGTTCCGGCCGAATCAGCGGGCCAACGTCGGTCGCGGGATCGCTGCCCGGACCGAGCCGGAGCTTTTTCGTTTTTTCAACACAGAGGGCGATAAACCTTTCCACCGCCAGTTGTTCGACAAACAATCGCTCGACAGAAAGGCAAACCTGTCCGCAGTTCGTGTAGCTGCCCCAGACAGCGGCGCTCGAGGCCACTTCCAGATCCGCATCTGCCAAAACGATCATGGCATCTTTGCCGCCAAGTTCGAGTACGGTGGGGATCAGCCTTTTCGCGCAAGCCTCAGCAACGCGCCGCCCAGTAGCCACGCTGCCTGTGAATATGACTTTGTCCGGCGAGGCATCGATCAACGCCTGCCCGACCTCTCCTCCGCCCTGGACGATTCTGACAAGGTCTTTGGGAAAGCCGGCATCGATGAAGAGTTTTTCGATCAGCGCGCCACATTGCGGGGTGAAGTCGCTCGTCTTGCACACCGCGGCATTTCCGGCCGCGACCGCGGGAATGATTTCGCTGAGCGGGATGGCCAGCGGATAGTTCCACGACGAGATGATGGCGATGACACCAAGGGGGTCATAAGCCAAATAACCGCGCTTGGCTTTCGCGGCCGTGCTGTGATGTGGAACTCGCTGTGTGCGCAGGGCCCTCGCCGCGTTCTTCGACCAGTATTCCGCAGAATCGAGCGCCACGAAGATGTCGGCAAACAGCGCTTCCACGCGCGGCTTGCCGGATTCGCGCACAACCGCATCCGTCAATTCATTGCGGGAGGCCATAATCCGGTCGCGAAGCCCGCGCAATTTTGCGCACCGATCACGAATCGGCAACTTTGCCCGCTGCGCAAGGCGCGCGCGGGAAACGATCTCTGGCAACGACGATGCAGGAGTTCTCTCAAAATGACCGAGCACTTCACCCGTAGCCGGGTTGATCGAAGGAAGCGTGTCGATAGGAATGGCCGTGGCAGCCATAATCGGGATTCTAACCGATTTTGAGGTTGGACGGTGGCTGCGCCATTCCGGCTCCGGCTGGTTTTACATATTCTTCGCGGGACGGACCCAGTCCTCGCTCAATCTAGGGGTCGGAGTCAGGGCTTTCCCACGCGCCAAGCTTTTTCGTGTTCCACCTCAACCATCACGAGACCTTGAGGCGGAACGGTTGGACCAGATTTCGAGCGATCTCGCAATTCGTACAAACGATCGATGTCCGCAGGCGTGAGTTTTCCGCGGCCGACATCGAGAAGCGTGCCCATCATCTTGCGCACCATGTAGCGGAGGAACGAGCGGCCGCGGACTGTGAAAACCAGTTCTTCGTTGTCTGCACTTCGCGCCAACTCCGTCGCAAAGATTTCCCGCTCGGTGGCTCGCTCCTTGTCGTCCTCTTCGGAGCCCGTCGAGGCCGCGAACGATGCAAAGTCGTGCACGCCAACGAACCGCGCTGCGGCGTCCCGCATTGCGTCTTCGTCCAGCGGAAACGGGTAGTGCAGCACGTAACGCCAGATCATCGGCGGCACAACTCTTCCCCGATATAGTCGATAACGGTAAGTCTTGCCTCGCGCGGACCAGCGTGCATTGAAGTCTGGGCCAACTTCCTCCGCGCCCACGATGCGAATCGCGGGCGGAAGCAACGCGTTCAGCGCCCGTTGAAAATTCTGCGCGGAAAGATGCGACTGCGTTCGAAAGCTGCCGACCTGACCAAGCGCGTGAACCCCGGCGTCCGTCCGCCCGGTGCCATGCAAAACGACGTTCTCCTGCGTAAGCTGCCTGAGCACGCCAACGATTTCTCCCTGAATCGTGGGCTTGTTGGCTTGCATCTGCCAGCCGTGGAAATCTGTGCCGTCGTACGCGATGGTCAGCTTGAAATAGCGCATGGAAAGAAAGGTATCAGTTTTCAACCATCCGCGTTCAAAGGAGGGATAAGTTCCAGGAAGTTCTCGATCAGCGCTAGTGCGCAGTGCGAACGAAGCGGCTACCTGGCTTCACGGCGACGCTGCCTTCGCGGCACAGCGGGCAATCTTCTTCCTCGTAGCTGGCTATCGGCAATTGAATCAGCGACTGCGTTTCCACTTCGAAGTCAATTTTTCCGCCGCTGCGGTCGATCAGCGCACCCGCGGCAACCACGCGCGC
>DASQYT010000043.1:0-3060 GCA_035639075.1 Candidatus Elarobacter sp. | reverse complement strand
GCGGCGATCCGGATGTATTTCCGCCGTTTCAGGGGTGGGGCAAAGGCGGGCAAGCCAGCTTCTATGTCCAGGATCATTTTTCGCTGGTTCGAAACCTGATTGTGGATCTCGGGCTTCGCTACGATCACTTCGACTTGGTGGATGCAGACCAGCAAGCCAGCCCGCGCGTTGGCCTCGCGTACCATCTCGCAAAAACAAAGTCGGTGATTCACGCGGCCTACAATCGCTTGTTTTCTCCGCCGCCCATCGAATATTCACTGCTCGCCAGCTTTATCGGTAATAACGCCATCATTCCGGCGCAGCGCGTCGGCAACGTGCGTCCCTACACGCAGAATTATTACGAATTAGGATGGTCGCAGGAATTGGCGCCGCGCGTGAGCCTGGAGCTCAACGCTTACCAGCATACGGGCAGGAATAGTTTTGAGAATCACGAGATTTCCATCTCGCGGATTTTCGCGCCCGTCAATTTCGACAGTGCGCGTTCGAAAGGTTTGGAACTCGTCGTCAATATGCACCAGCTTGAGCACGTGGGAATCTCCGGCCGGCTGCAGTATGCGCTGGCAAAAACTTATTTCTATGGCCCAATTACGGGAGGCTTCGCGGGCGATGAGCCGCTCGTCGCGGGCGAAAGAATTGTTCCCGCTTTTGATCAGACGCACACGGGCACGGCGCAGATTTTTTATCACAACCGCTGGCGCGGATTCTGGGCGGGGAGCGCGATGCGCTACGGCAGCGGCACTATCGTCGAACATGGGCCGCGCTTGCCGCAACATTTTACGGCCGACCTGGGCACGGGCCTAACGCTCTGGAGAGCCGAGCCGCGTTCCTTCGATCTGGAATTCGACGTCACCAATGTCAGCAACAGCATCTACAAAATTGCCAAAGAGAGCGAAGAGATTCCCATTCAGTACGCGCCGTCGCGCACGGTGGGTGGCAGCCTTAAATTTCATTTCTAATTTCGCACAAAGCCGCCACCCGTTGGGCTTGTCAACTCCTGCCGAAAACCTGGAAAAAAGGAGGCCAACACTCGGTTGAATTCTGAGACGCGCGATGCGTGACCGAAGTTACCACAGGCGCACATAAAATTTTTGGAGGGCGATCCGAAAAAATCGGCGCGCCCTCCGGGTTAATGTTACGTCTCGCGCGTTACGCGCTGGCCGCTAGGCTTTTGGCGTTAGACCTTAGGCGCCCAGGCTGAGGCGATCAGGTCATGCGAGAAGGCTGGCGGCACCTGCTTGAAGCAGGCGTAGCGATAGAGCGCCGCGTTGAAAATTCCTCCCACGGCAGACATAAACACCGAGAGCAGGAGGAAATAAACGAACATGATGACCAAGCCGATGAGCAGGCCGGCCACGCCGCCAAGATAAGCAGCGACGATCACCAAGCCGATGCCAGGCAGCATGAGCATCATTGAAACGAGGCTGAGGCTGAAGCCGCCGATGACTTTTTCTCCCCAAGTGTCGCGGAAGAGCTTGGAGGAGCGCTTCACGGCGGCGATGGGAGTGAGGTCCTCGAAGGCCAGCACGGGAACCACGAAGTAGCAAGCCAGCGTCCAGACTACGCCAATGATGCGCATAATCAGGCGGCCGAGCAGGCCCATGCGCTCTTCGAGAGTGCGCAGGATGACGCCGACCGTGGCGGCGACGAACGCCCACTGCAGAATCGTACCTTTGCGCGCCCAAGCCAGCTCGAGGCCGTCGCGGAAAGTCCACGTGCCGCCCATCAAGCGGCTATTGGCGACGCCGACGAGAGCGACGTTGAAGAACACGATCACGAAATAGTTCACCACATACAAAGCGAACATGCCGAGCATGAACATCGGCGACTGGTTCGGATGGAACTGTTCGCCGGCAGCCAAAGCCGAGGCCCTGGCCGGCATCATCAAGAACGCGCCGCCCGTGGCCATAATGGTCGTAACGATAAAGCACGCAACGGCCGAGAGCACCGGAAACAGCATTAATTGTTTGTCGGAACGAAGAATGGCGAAGCTCTGCTTAACGAGCTCCCAACTACGAGAGAACTTACCCATCGCACCCTCCCACGCAAATAAACGTACTCGGAAACGACGGAACTGTAACTTGGGAATAGCTTGGCGGAGCGAATTTCCGGCTCCAATAGTACGTCCGATGCACTCCCTCGGGACAGGTAACGCTTCGGATAAAAGCGTGATCGGGGAATTGTGTTGGGGTGGGCCTTCAATTTATTTGTTGTGTATCATTCGAATGGAGCGGGAAAGCGCTGGAAAGAGGAGAGTTGGGGGATGGAAGATCGAAAATCCTAAAGTACGCGGAACTATGCTGTTGAGAGGCTGCTTCTACCTATCCGGTCCGGCCGTGACCTGCATCGCTCCTCCGTTATAGACCGCCCACCAGATTGGAGGTTTTCCCTGTATATGAAGTCCAGAGGCTTGCGTCCTTACAATATAGAAGGAGACCGAACCGATGATGAGAGCTACTTCAGGTCTGATGAATGAGGCCATAGAACAAGTCGTCGAACTCTCGGCGGACGCGCACATCCAAAGACGAATGACGGTTAAGAGTTCTCCGGAGTTCCACAAGCTGACCGGAGCGATAGCAGCCTACGGAAAAACGCTCGCGGTCCTCACAGAGCTTCAACAGCGCGAAGAGTTTTTCGCGCTGATCGGCGAGGGCGGCATACCCGCTTGCCTGCAACCGGTTTGTTGAAGAAAAGGCGGTTTGGTATGTGGCGTAAGAATTGTCCCGTCTGCCGGCAACCCATGGCAAAGAAACATCCTACCGAGACGGTTCCTTGCTCCTGCGGGAAGTACGTTTGGAAGGGGTAGGTCTCGATTCAATTCTTGAAGAGCTGTCTCTCTTCCAGAACAAATTTCAAGCATTAGCTGATGCATTGGGGTCGCATAAAAGCGAGGATCGCTCTCTAAGAGTAATCTCAATCGCTGGGCTATCTGAGGAATTCGCATCCGATAGCCGAATCGATGTCGAGAAGATTCTGCAAATTCGGAACGAGCCCGAAGCCGTGGAATTTCGCGGCTGGCTTGCCGATATCGACAAGCTCAGTGATTCTGAGGTAAGCGACCGC
>DASQYT010000042.1:0-6442 GCA_035639075.1 Candidatus Elarobacter sp. | reverse complement strand
CGACGGCAAGCTCGGCGCCGCCACCGCGAATGTCCGCGACGAGGGCAAGCTCGGCCCCAACAAGGAACGCCAGGACGGTCCGCACGCGCATTGGATTGGAATGCATGGAAATGCCGTGTTCGTGGCTGATCTCGGACTGGACCGCGTCCTTATTTACCGATTCGATCCCGCAAAGGGAACTTTGCGAAGGCCACATGGACCGGATGCTAACCATCCTTTCGTTTCAAGCGATCTGGAGCTGAGTCCAGGAACGGGCCCGCGTCACGCCGTGTTCTCTTATACCGAGGATTCAAGAAGACTAATTTACGTGCTCGGCGAGCTCGATTCGACCGTAGCGTTGTTTGTAACCACTATTGAAGGCACCTACTCGGGGCTTGCAGGACAAAAGCTAACTATGCTCCCTGCGGGTTTCTCCGGCCGCAATGATGCCGCGGAAATCGCGATTCATCCCAATGGGAAATTTCTTTACACGTCGAACCGCGGGCACGACAGCATAGCGGTTTTCGCGATTGATCCCGTGAAGGGGACGCTTACGTTCGTCGCCCACGTTCCGACCGGCGGTAAAGAGCCGCGGCACTTTGCAATCGATCCGAGCGGCAAATACCTGCTGGCGGAGAACCAACTGTCGAACAACATTGTCGTTTTCAAGATCGATCCCGCAACTGGCGGGCTGACGCCTACGGGGCAAGTTGTGGAAATTCCCTCACCCGTTAACATGGCCTTCTGGCCGGAGGATTGAGTTCGGCTCGCTGTCCGGGTGGAGCGAACGAGATCCAAACTCGGAAAGAGACGCCACCCCCTGTTTCTGTAAGTGTTGCATTTAAAGAACTTAGGAGTTAACAGAAGCTTGGGGTTGGGACGGCTAACTTGCCATAAGAGACAAAATCCCCTACATGAGTTGAAGCCTTCCCCGGCTTGAAGAGTAGGAGCAGCGGGAAAGCCCCATCAGAAATCTGCGCACCCCAAATAAGAAGCGGCAGCCGAGGCTGCCGTTTCTTAAACCCAGTCATAGCTTGACCTCGAAGCATTATACCACATCCCCTCTGATCGCCCGGAGAGAGGCTTCGCCTGGGCGGCTGGCGAAGCGGAAGTCCTTGCACCTCGGGCAATTTACGTTACAATCCCCGCCAATATGGCGAAGCGCAAAGCAAGAAAAGCGGCGGCGAGAAGACCGAAACCCAGCGGACGCAAAGGGCGAGCGGGGGCCGGCAGGAAACTGTCGAAGGACGCCGTGACGTTAATTGTTATCCTGCGGGCGCGCGACGGACAGGAAACGCTGCTGGAGGCGGAATTGCGCGCGCTGGTAGGTCCCTCAAGGAAAGAAGAGGGCTGCCTGACGTACAACCTTCATCGGTCCATCGATACGCCGGGCGCGCTGCTGCTGCACGAAGTGTGGACGAGCCGCCAAGCGCACACCGAGCATACGCACACACCGCATTTCTTGCGCTGGAACGCCCGCAAGGACGCGCTGCTCGCTTCGCGCGACGGCACCTTCTGGACGCAGGTCGCCTAAGTTAGGATTCCCAGGTCAGCTTTCTGGAGCAGCGAGGTAATAGCCCGGGCGGGCGCGGACCTTCAGGTTTCTCGCGTCGTTATGAACAATACTCACTTTGATTTCGTGATAGCCGGGAGTATCGGCGCCTGTTGGGGTGTAGCTGACGTTGTATTGTGAGTGCAGCTCGCCGCCGATTTCGTCGATGGCTTTTTCGATGGAGCGGTCCTTGAAGGTAGAGAGGTGCGCGCCTCCCGTGGCGGTGGCGGCGACTTCCAGCGCGTGATCCTTCACTTGATCGTGAATGTGCTGGACGATCCAGACCGCTGCGGCCATCAGGTCAATATTGCCATAGCGGTTTTCCTCGCTGGTGGGTGTTTGCGGGACGCCAGGCTGCGGAGGCAGCGGAAACGTGCCGGGAGGAGTGATTTGCGGCCGCCTGTCTTTGGGCTTGGCTTGCAGTTCGGCGCGAGTGGTGAAAAGTCCGACGCTGTAAATGGTGACGTTAGCCAATTGCGCCTGCCGCAGGACCTCGCCGAGCTTGGCTTCGCTTCCGACATCGGTGGCTTCGGAGACGATCATCAGCACACGGCGGCGGCCGGGCTTATCCGCAGTGACCTCGGGACGGCCCGAAAGCATTTCCACACCGAGGGCCATGGCGTCGTAGAGCTTCGAGCCCGATGTGCCCTCCCGTAGATGGGCAAAGGTGTTCTCGATCCGGTCGCTGTTCGTGGTGAAATCCTGCAGCTTGTCGACGGAGTCGTTGAAGCCCACAGCGGCGGCTTCTCCGGTTGGCCCCATAACGGTTTGCGTGAACAGAATGCCAGTCTTGCGCACCTGCGGCAGGAGCGGCTCGATGCGGGAACTGGTCTCGAGCAGGATCACCAGAGAGAGCGGGTCACCGCCAAGATCGAAGTGAGAAATCCGTTGAGCCACGCCATTGTCGGTAATCTGAAAATCGCGCGCCTCCAAGTTGTGAACCATTTCGCCGCGGCCATCGCGCACCGTCACAGGCGTGTTTACCAGCGCAACCTGCACTTTGACTTTGGCTTGCGTGTCCTTGGGAGGCAACTGGACTTCCACGCCGGGTTTGGGAGGGATGGGGCCGGAGGGAGCCTGCGCGCGGCCGGCAACGGCAGCGAAAGCTGCAAGAAGTGTTAGAGCGAGGGCTGCGGCAGCGATTCGGATCATGCGGATTTCCTGGTGCGACGGGATTTGGCCTGGGCCTAAATTAGCGCAACCCAATGCACGAACCAAACTTCCTGCACTACACTGTACTTGATTCGACGCAGGTGCAGCGGAAGACGTTGCCGCGAGGCGCTGCGATTCCTACAATCAAAGTTCGTCTCGACGGGAGAAAAGACTGATGTCCGACGGCAAAAGACTGAAACCGCAGCACGCGCCGAAACCGCCGCACCAGGACCCGAAGTTTCTGGCAAGCACACCGGCGCGGCCGATCCGCATCTTGGGCGAATACATTCACCCGCTGGTGCAGCTCAAGAGAGAGGGCATTGGAGACACCATCGTAATGTTCGGTTCGGCGCGCATCGAATCGCGCGAAACAGCGCAAGCGCGATGCACGCGGCTGAAAAACCTGAAGACCTCGAAGCTCTCCGCAGCCAAGCTGTCCAAGCACCGCGCGGACGTGAGACATGCACGGAGCCTGCTGGAGATGTCCCGCTATTACGAAGAAGCGCGGCAGCTCTCGCACAAGCTGACCACCTGGTCGCTCACGCTAGGGCCCAGGCCGCGGCGCTTTGTGGTCTGTTCGGGCGGCGGCCCGGGAATCATGGAAGCGGCGAACCGCGGAGCGTATGAAGCGGGTGGAAAATCCGTGGGACTTTCCATCGAGCTGCCGCACGAGCAATTTGCAAACCCTTACATCAGCCCGGAGCTGAGCTTTAATTTCAAATACTTTTTCATGCGCAAACTGTGGTTCGCACAGATAGCCAAAGCGCTGATCGTGTTTCCGGGCGGTTTTGGCACGATGGACGAACTCTGGGAAATGCTCACGCTGCTGCAAACCGGAAAGCTGGCGAGGACCAACCTCATTTTGATTTATGGCCGCAAGTATTGGGACGAAGTGCTGAACTGGAAGGCCATGGTGCGCTGGGGCATGATCAACGAAGAAGAGTACAAAATGCTCCAGTTCGCCGACACCGTGGATGAAGCCTTCGACCGCATCCGAGCGGGGCTTGAGAAATACCACATGGAAGGCGACCAGTTCTTGCAGGCGTACTAGGCCGATCACAAACAGATTCTAAACGATGTTGTTTCAAACGGTTGCAAAGTTTCTTGCGACATTCCATGCCACGGCCTGTTTTATGAATCAGATGTCATCCCATCCCAGCCGGGGCCGAACATGGAGGAATGGAGAGAATATGAACCTTCAAACGGGAGAGAAAAGGATTTTCGGAAAGTCCATATTAGCGGCAGCTGTGCTTGTTGGCATGCTGGCGTTCGCTGGAACACCCCGGGCATCCGCCGAGGACTACGATCGTTGTCAGCGCCGCATCGCCAAGGCGGACCACAAACTCCACGAAGCCGCGGAGCACCACGGCTGGAACAGCAGGCAAGCGGATAACGCGCGGCGGCAATTGCACGAAGCACGGGAACGCTGCTGGAATGAGCGGCATCGCTGGTGGGATGAAGACGGCCATCGTTGGCATTCCGATCGCGATTGGGATGACCACGATCACGATCGTCACTAAACCATCACAGCTAGCCCTGGAAAAACGGAACGGGGCGCCCCGGACTAAACCGGAGCGCCCCGTTCTTGTCTTACCATGATGAAGCTCAGAATTAGCGCGAATTCACCAGCTCTTCATCGGAAAAAACAGCTTCAAAGCGCCGAGTTTCATCCTGATCGTGCAACATCACGATCGGAACGACGCGCAGATATTGCTTGCAAGCATGGCATTGCGTGACTTCGCCCTGCAAGTCCTGCAAAAAGCCATCCGTGAAATGATAAAGCGCTCGCTCGCGCCGGGCATTCTTCTTGTCCCGCGCGCCGCAGTGCGGACAGATAAATTCCACCATGTCCTTCTGCGGATCGCGGTCCAGAGCAGCCCAGCCGGTGCGGCGCACACCTACAGTTTCGAGATTGTGCCGGCCCATGGGGCATTCCTCCTTAGATCCACGTCCAAAATGGATAAGATGCACAAGAATGTCATCCAGATACCGTTTTCTGTAACATGCTCATTCTACGCTATTTATATCATCATCCGCACGTCTAAGGTACTTCTTTCCTCCGCCAAACTCATCCCTTTCGTGGAAGCCGACGGGAACTTGTCGCTACCCTTGGTGTCCAAGGCAGGGAGGACGCGCGCAACCTCACATCCCTGCGAGCGCGGCGCCGGTCTCCTGGAGATCTAGAGCAACCCCCAGGAAATCGGCGCCGCAAAAATTTTGTGGCTTCGTTCCGCGAGACCGCAGAACGGCCCATGCTCGCAGAAAAAAATGTGGAGGTGTGTGATGGTGTCCGAGCCCGAAAAAGTTTCCGGCAAAGTTCCTGAAGACAGTCTTGGATCACTTAGCAGTTGCCTGGTAGACGGCGACGCGGAACAGCGCACGCGCGAACGCCGGGTGAGACGGCGCGCGCTGGCCATTTCGATCATTCTTCAAAGCGCTGTCCTCACAGCACTCATTCTTGTCCCGCTTTTCGGCAAAGCGGAGCGCATCACCTTTACCATCGTGACTCCCATCCCGCCATACTCACCGTATCGCGGGCCGGCGCGCAATCCAGCACAACCTCCTCGCCAGAGGACCACGCAGAACCAGTGCCATTTCTGTGTGCCACGCAATATCCCTCCGACGATTGTTACGCGTGATTCCTCATCTTCCGCGACCCAGGTTGATGACAATCCTCCGGAAGGGATTGGACAGGGCATTCCTGGAGAAGGATTAATACCGCTGTCAGATCCGCGCCAGGGCGCCCTGCCGCCCCCCAGGCCCGAGCGCCAAGTGACACGGCCTCAAGTCGTGCGAATGACTCATCTCGATCCCGCGATGCTGATTCACCGCGTCGAACCGAGGTATCCACCGCTGGCGATACAAACGCATCGCGACGGCCGGGTGGAATTGCGCGCCATCATCGGCACGGACGGTACGATTCAGTCTTTGCAGATTGTGGCTAGCGATCCGCTTTTTGATCTTTCCGCAAGGGAAGCGGTCAGCCAGTGGCGCTATAAACCGACCATTCTGAATGGCCAACCAGTGGAGATTGATACCTATATCACCGTGATTTACACGTCGCGGCACTAACTAAGAGGAGTTCCAATGGTGCAAGGGGCCGTCCATTCCACTGGACGGCCCCTCTGCCTGCACCGGGCAACCGAGTTTTGGTAGTTCCGCCGGAAGAATTATTTGAAGTGGAAAACGATTCCGGTGGAAACGCGCAGATTGTTCTGCGTTTGATTGTTACCGTTGGTGACTTCCGGCAAATGGGTCAGGAGATAGTCGAATTGCAACGGGCGGATTGACCAACGATCACGCACCTGCCAATCGACGCCGACGCCAAATGCCGTCGCGAACGCCGTGTGAGAGTTCGATGTGGCAAACACAGCTGAACCCGCACGCGCCCCGCCGACCAAAACATGGCCGAAGGGCGAGATCCGGCGGTATCCACGATAGGTGAGCCGCGGGCCAAAAAGATACGTAAGCATGTGGTTGTTCACGCTCACGCCATTGGCGCTACCCACGCTGTAGCCGCCGAAATCGGCGACACCGCTCAGCCAGTCCCGAACATTATAGGACCCCGAAGCACTGCCACCGTTGAGACTGAAGCCGTTAAATCCCGTGGTTGCGGGATTGGCGCGAAAATAAGAATAGCTAACCGATGCATCCAACTTCGGGAGCTCCTGCGCTTTAGCCGATAGGCCAAAAACAGTCGCAAAAGCAAGTAAAGACACAATGAATCTGAACTTCATGGAACCTCCGCAATTATCAGAT
>DASQYT010000041.1:0-3893 GCA_035639075.1 Candidatus Elarobacter sp. | reverse complement strand
CAAAGGAGTGGCTTGGCGAGTGCAGGGAGACGGGCTGTTCACTCATGTTTTCGGAGTCTCGCAAGATAATTTTCGCTTCTCGACAGGGATCGTGCTCCGCTTCTGAGTACTCTTGCCCCCGTCCCGAACCATCCGGCATCGACCCACGGGGTATTTTTGTCGCCAAAACCCCAGCCTCAAACCTTTCGCACGTCGAGAACCCCAGCGGTGGGCGTGTGTGGAGAAGTAAAGAACGCACAAGCAGATCTAAACCTGGGCGTCGTCTGGCCATTTCTTCACCTATGTCTTTAAAAAAGTGCTTATGCGGGTCTGGCACCGACAACATGGATGGGCCTTGGGCTAAGAACGGCAGGATGGTCAGCCGGCCTACCTTCCGACCAGCCGAGAGGTTACTCGGGCTGCGGCAGCCCCATCCGGCGCAGCAGGTCGGCGTAGCGTGGGTCGGAACGCAGCCCATACCAGTACACGTCTATTGCAAGCCAAGGCATTGTGGCGGAATGCTCTGCGTAACCTTTTTCGAGCAACCGGAACGCCTCGTCTTTGTCGCCGAGACCCGCATAAATTCCGCCAAGCGGATAAAAATCGACGTAAGTGCGCGAGGACAAGTCTTTTAATTCTTGGGCGATCTTCAGCGCATCGGCCCGTTTGCCCGAGACGGCATAAACCCAACCAAGGCCGCTAGCAACGAACTGGTTCTCTGCCGCTACAGCTTTGTCCGTGTCGGCAATTTTGTCGTATTCAGCGAGGGCCTGTGGATACATGCCCTTCATTGCGTATGACCAAGATAGCAGGGCACGCACCACCGGAAGGTTTGGATTGAGGTCGAGCGCCTTATGGTATTGAACAATCGACTCATCGTATCGTCGCGTGAACAGATAGACGTTTCCCACTTGAGAAACTATTTCCGGTGACAGCGGGTCAAGCTCTTGTGCCCGCTGCGCCTCCGCCATGCTTTCGCCGAATCGTAGTCTCGTTTTCAGGCATTCCGCATACCGATCATGGGAGAGCGCACTGTTCGGGTTTAGCTCGATAGCTCGCTTGAACTCTCGTTCTGCAGTTGGCCAGTCCCAGTCGGCGAAGAACACGGCATATGCTAGCGCAGCATGTGCCTCGGCGAGCGTGTCATCAAGTTCAAGCGCCTTCGTTGCCGCCGCCTTCGCCTTCGGAAAACTGTCGCTGGGGGAAAGATAATTCCATCCGCCTCCAAGCGAGGAGTAAGAGTCAGCCAGACCCGCGTAGGCCAAAGCATAGCCGGGGTCTTTGTCGATTGCTTGTTGGAAATACTCGATGCCCTTCTTTAGCTCGGCTGCTGTTGTTTGGTTTGCGTGATACCTGCCCTTCAAATAAAGCTCATAAGCCTCGGGATTTGTTGCGGACGACTTGTTCAAACGCGTCTTTTCTTCGCTTGTCAGCCGTACTCGCAGATTTCCAGATACAGCAGTCGCGATCTCCTGTTGGACGGAGTGGATGTCAGCCAGCTTCCGGCTGTACTGCTCACCCCAAAGCTGTTTGTCCTCGCGTGCGTCCACTAGTTCGGCGCTTACCGAGAGATCGTCGCCCCGCTGAATGACCCTCCCCATGACCAACGCCTCCACGCCAAGCTCACGCGCCACCTTCTTAGGCTCGATGTCACGCTGCTTGTAATGGAAGGCGGAAGTACGAGAGATCACCTTCAGATTTGGGAGCCCCGACAACCTGTCGATGACGCCTTCCGTGATGCCGTCGCTCAAGTATTCGGCGTTTGGATCACCGCTGGCATTAGAAAAGGGCAGTACAGCAACCGAGTTGATGCGGGTGCGACCACTGCTGCCAAAATAGAACGCTGCCACCGAAATGACTGCGATGACGAACACGAAAGCTACCGCGCCGACCAACATCGACCGTCGCGACCAGAGGGGGGTTGCTGTGCCACTCGATACCGTCTTACCCGATTCTGTGTCCCGCTTCAGCCGTTGGAGATCGGTGCGAATATCGGACGCATGCTGATAACGAAGGCGAGAGTCTTTCTCAACAGCCTTGTTGATGACCTCTTCGAGCTTATGTGGTACATCAGGGTTGATCCGAACCGGAGGCACAGGCGGGCGCTCCAGAATGGCATTAAAGATCAGCGCCGACGTGTCGCCCCGAAACGGCAGCGTTCCCGTGCACATCTCGTACAGCACAGCGCCGAAGGAAAACAGATCAGTGCGAGCGTCGAGTTCTTTGCCCTTAACCTGTTCGGGAGACATATAGGCCACAGTGCCGAGCGTTGAACCGGGGCTGGTAAGGTGCTCCTCCGAGCCGATGGTGGGGTCGCCCACTGCAATGCTCTCCGGCTTCAGCGTGACTTTCGCCAGTCCGAAATCGAGAATTTTCGCCTGACCTCTATTCGTCACGAAGATGTTTGCTGGCTTTATGTCCCGGTGGATGATGCCCTTCGAATGTGCCGCATCGAGCGCGTCAGCGATCTGAATACCCAATTCCAGCACGGCTTCGATCTCCAGCGGCTTACCATTGATTTCGTGTCGGAGTGTTTCCCCCTCCAGCAGTTCCATGGCGATGAACGCTCGTCCATCAACATCGTCGATTTCGTAGATGGTGCAGATGTTCGGGTGATTCAGGGCAGAAGCGGCACGGGCCTCACGGCGGAATCGTTCGAGCGACTGTGGATCGTTTGCGAGTTCTTCGGGAAGGAACTTCAGGGCGACGTGGCGACCGAGCTTGAGGTCTTCGGCCTCATACACAACGCCCATGCCACCGCCGCCGATCTTGCGGAGTATGCGGTAATGGGAAACAGTCTGCCCCACGGGTTGGGACGGAGTGGCCACCGGCGGGAATGTTAGGCTGACTTCTACTAAGAGGTCAATCGCGAGGGAGAGGATAAGTGAGTCTCCCCATCACCGCATTGACCGGAACCGCTCGTCGCCCTAAGATCATGGTCCAGCGACGTGGCAATGGTTCCCAACGAAATCTCCCATTACCGCATTCTCGGCCGACTCGGCGGCGGAGGAATGGGCGTAGTCTACGAAGGCGAAGACATTCGCCTCGGCCGCAAGGTTGCCCTGAAATTTCTTCCGCAAGAGACCGAGAACGATCCCCAGGCGCTGGAGCGATTCCAGCGCGAAGCACGGGCCGCGTCAGCCCTCAACCATCCTCACATCTGCACGATTTACGAAATCGATCAGTTCGAGGGCAAGCACTTCATTGTGATGGAGCTGCTCGAGGGCAGCACGCTGAATTACCTAATCTCCGGGCGCCCTCTCTCCGTCGCGCGGCTTCTGGACATCGCAATTGACATCGCGGACGCGCTCGACGCGGCACACAGCAAAGGAATCGTTCATCGCGATATAAAGCCCGGGAACATCTTCGTGACCCGGCGTGGCGAAGCCAAAGTGCTCGATTTTGGGCTGGCCAAAGTGGGGCTGTTAGACGGCGCGACCGTGGGCGTTTCTGCTCCGCCTACGGCGAGCTTGCCCGAGCACCTCACCAGTCCTGGCGTGGCGTTGGGAACGGTCGCTTACATGTCGCCCGAGCAGGCGCGCGGTGAGCTTTTGGATGCGCGCACCGATCTGTTCTCTTTCGGTGCCGTGCTGTACGAAATGGCGACTGGAACCGTGCCCTTCAAAGGCAACACCTCTGCCGTCGTTTTCGATTCCGTCCTGAATCGTGCGCCCACTGCGCCCATTCGCGTCAATCCCGATCTTCCGCCGGAACTGGAGCGCATCATCAACAAGGCGCTGGAGAAAGATCGCGACCTGCGCTTTCAGACCGCAGCGGAGCTACGCGCAGATCTCAAGCGAATGAAACGCGACAGCGAGTCCGGCAGGATTTCCAGCGCGCAGAGTCCGCTGCCATCTCCGAAACCTAAGCGCCGTTGGATGTATGTTGTTGCGGCCTTACTGATGCTGGCTGTA
>DASQYT010000040.1:0-3653 GCA_035639075.1 Candidatus Elarobacter sp. | reverse complement strand
GTCTGGCGCAGCTCCGCACCCTCGTTCCGGACGGTTTGCTGGAGGCTGGCAAGGCCGCTTACGGCCTGTTCAGGGGCAGCCGGAAGGCGGCGCCGTAGGACATCGAGCTGTATTTCGATGCTCAGGAGCGTCTGGAGAATCCCATCGTGTAGGTCGCGGGCGATGCGGCTGCGCTCGGCTTCGATCGCGCGCGCCCGTAAGTGCCTCAAAAGAAAGATGTTCTCCAGCGCAGGAGAGACATGTGCGGCGATGCTCTCAAGCCAGGCTAAATCCTGTCTCTGGAAGGGTTTACGGCCATTTAGAAGAAAAATTCTCCCCGTTGGCTGGCCACTCTGGTCGAAAGCCACGGTCACAAAGGAGTTCACTTTCAACTCCTGCTGCGCCGGACCGGGTAGCCGAGGCAAGTTCTTGATAGCCCTTCCGTCGCGCCGGTCCCAGCCAAAACCGGAACCAGGCCCTGCTAGTGAGTTCCAGCAAATGGTGGCGTCCATATCGTCCAGGAGGAAGCCGTCCGTGCGCGACAGGGGCATGCTTTCCGGAACGAGACGCTCGCTTTCTCCCGACTTCAGGCGCCAGAGAAAAATGCGCTCAAGATCTGTATCGCGGTAAAGCAAGAGAGCCTCTTCCGCGTTAAAAGTGGTCGCCAGTTCTTCCAGGAACATGCGCAGCGATTCTGCCAATCCCTGATCCACTTGCATCGTTGCGCTGATGCTTGAGAAAAACTCAATTTGTGAAGAGAATCGGCGGTTGCGATCACCCAGAAAAGCAAGGCCCGCACCGACGGCAAACGTACCGGTGGTAAGGCCAAGCCAGGAGACGACCCGCATCCAATGGATGTCCCCCTTCACAGCCGTGAGCAAAACCAGAATGAGGGAGAGTGCTCCAGCAAGCGGGAGCGTCAATTCCACGCCCCAGCGAATGCCGGCGGCGTAACACAGAAACATGTATGGAAACCAAACCGGAACAGTGGATGGGCTGATGTACATGAAGAAGCCCAGGGCAAGAAGATCGCACGCCAAGGGCAAATGCCAGGAACGTTTGCGCAGGAGGCGTTCCAGTTGTGTGACCAGGATCGCGACAACCAGATAGGCGATCAGGAATGAGGCTGAGCGCCGCGCTCCACGGGTGGGCGGTTGTTCGAGGACGGCGAGCAGCGCCAGCAAAACAAAAATCGGACGCGCATAAACAATCTGCCGCTCGAAATGCTGCCGGTCCGTTTGATGTGGGCTCATGCGCGGAGACGCGTGTCCTGTTAAATTAGTCTAGCAATACGCAGGAAGTTCGTGGCGCCGTCGTTTCCTGGCTGCAACCTGAAAGATAAGTCTCAAGGAAGCGCGATGTTTCGCGAACAGAGCGCTTTTGGAATTGTTTGGCATTGCCTCCGGAGTGGACGCCGGGTCAACTTATCCGCCCACTTTTCGGCGCACGGGAATTAGCGTAAACTAAAGAAGTTCTACGGATGGTGGGAGTAGCTCAGCTGGTAGAGCGTCGGTCTGTGGCACCGAATGTCGCGGGTTCAATCCCCGTCTCCCACCCCAACTTCAGTTCCCGCAAAAAAATAAGTCGACCTTGTATTTCTGAAGCGCGCGATCTGTGGTAAGCAGAGTCATTTGTTCTGACAGCGCTTGAGCAATGAGCAAACGATCAAACGGATCCCGGTGATGTTCCGGCAACTCGTCCACCGCCAACGCGTGGAGATGAGTAATATCGAGTGGCCGCATGGACATGACTCGCATCGCGTGGGTCACAAATTCCCCGGGCCTTTCCGGCAAGAACAGTCTGCCGGTGCGAACTTTGATTATGATTTCCCACGAACTTACCGCGGAGAGATGCAGCTCGGATGAACTGTCCGCCAGCAATGCAAGCGCACGCTGATTCAGTTTAGGTCGTGAAATAAGGCTGTGGATGAGTACGCTGGTATCCACCAGGCATTTCATGACTTCTTTATTTTCCTCGGTCGCCGGCCCTCAAACAAATCTAAAATCTCCTCCGGCAATGGAGCGTCAAAGTCGTCGGCGATCTTGACGGTATCGCCATAGACTCCGAGTTCTCGCATAGGCTTTCCCGTGAGTACGGGGACCAGGCGGGCCACCGGAATCCCACGGTTAGCGATGGTGATTTCCTCACCCGCGGCCACGCGTCGCAGCAGCCGCGAAAGCTGCGTCTTGGCTTCGTGCGTGTTTACTGCTTTCATGCCTCTATACTAGACTAAGTCATTAGACTAAGTCAACTCGTGCTTCCCTCCCCCTACCAACCCTGCGCCTCGCCGCCCGCCAACGTCGGCCTCTTGTGCCCACTCCACGCATCAGGAGAAACGCCAGCGCTATGTATATTTCGCGATTCGGCGCCTTCCGCCTATCATGAACCATGACCAGCATCCGTTGTCGCGGTATCCTTTTCGACCTGGATGGCGTGTTAGTGGATTCCACGCCCGCGGTGGCGCGCGTATGGGCGGGCTGGGCGCACGAGCACGGGTTCGACCCTGACAAAGTCGTAAGGGAAGCCCACGGGCGGCCAAGTATCGCCACCATACGGGAACTCCTGCCGCATGCCGATCACGCCGCCGAAGACCGCGAAGTCGAACGCCGCGAAATTGCCGACGTCGACGGAGTTATCCCTTTGCCCGGTGCGATGGAGTTACTTCAAGCGCTCCCTTTACGGCGCTGGGCGATCGTCACCTCCTGCACTCGGCCGCTGGCGCGTGTGCGCATCGCGGCAGCGGGTCTGCCGAAGCCCCGGCATCTGGTTACCTCAACCGATGTGAAGCATGGCAAGCCGGACCCTGAGCCCTATCTGAAAGGCGCAGAATTCATCGGTGTACCCGCAAGCGACTGCATTGTCATCGAGGATGCTCCCGCCGGAATTCGAGCCGGCAAGGCAGCAGGAGCACGCGTCATTGCTCTGCGCACGACCGCTACCGATGCCGAACTTCATGAAGCTGGCTCCGACTGGATTGTCGATGACTGTGCTGGGCTTTTTCTGGATTCTGCGTCAGCGGGCCAAGGCTTCTCGCTTCTCGGCCGTCGAACAAAGTAGTCCATGCGCTGCGTAACCTACCCGTTCGTACAGTGCTCCTCAAGAAATTGGGCGTGAACCTTCACTGGTTGCGGGTGTCAGTTCGCCTACAATACAAGTTTCACATTGAGAAGCGTTTTTGCTGGAGTTTGCGCGTATGGCCCCCATTTCTCGGGCCTCGCAAGGACAGAATTCAAGCCATGGGAACACTAACTCCGATTATGCCGCCACAAGCACCCGCGCCTTCCTCGGCGCCTGCCGCACAAAGAACGATTCATACGGCGCAACTCGTCGCTGCCATGTTGAAGGCCAGCCCGCACGTCAGCGACCTGATTTTCTCGCCCGGCCGCGCCCCTCAAATCGAAGTCAGCGGCCAGCTCATGGAGCTCAAATATAAGGGTTTGGAGTGTCTCAGTTCGCAAGACACTCTCTCGATTGCCAACGACATCATGGGGAAGAACGAGACGCCTATCCGCAAGCTCGAGCAGGACGGCTCTGCTGACCTTTCCTATGGCATAGCCGGTGTCGCGCGTTTTCGCGTGAATATTTTTAAGCAGCGCGGAAGCTGCGCCATTGTAATGCGCGTCGTTCCGGACAAGATCCCCGGATTCGAGGAGCTGCATCTGCCTGAGGCTCTG
>DASQYT010000039.1:0-18745 GCA_035639075.1 Candidatus Elarobacter sp. | reverse complement strand
CCGCGGCGTTGAGTTCGCGATCCAGTTCTTTCAGCAGATCGTTCTTTTGCTCGACGTTGGTTTCTTCTTGGGCAAGATGGATGTACGTCTCAATGTCGCCGGAGATGGAGGTGAGTTTCGCGTCCGCGGCAATTTGTTCTTCGGCGCGCTTGCGCTCGCGGAGAACGCTTTGCGCGGTTTCCTGATTGTTCCAAAAATTGGGTTCGGCGACGCGTTCTTCGAGAGCTTTCAGGCGCTCGCGGTATTGCGGCGCGTCAAAGATAGCTCCGCACAAAATTGATGCGCTGCTTGAGCCCTTCGTAGCGATGCTGGAAATCTTCGAGGAACATGCTTTTTTCCTGTAAATCGCCCCTTCGGGACGGACGTCACTTTGCCTTTCGAAAAGTTCCAGCAACTAGAATAACGGAAACGAGCACGCAGAGCCAAGCGAACCAATCGCCAAAACTTGTGTAAATCGTCTCAGCGTTGCGAAAGTCATAGGGGAGATCGGCGGCGGTACGAACATCCGGAGGAATTGGCTCGAAGACACGGCCGTAAGGATCGACAGAAGCCGTAAAGCCGTTGTTCGTTGCACGCACCAGCCAGTGGCGGTTCTCTACTGCCCTCACGCGAGCCATGCGCAGATGCTGTTCGGCCGCGGCGGAGCGCCCAAACCAACCGTCATTCGAAATATTGATGAGCACCTGCGCGCCATTCGCCGCAAAGTGGCGCACTTCCCCCGGAAAGATAGCTTCGTAGCAGATAAAGACGCCGAACGTGTTCCCGCCCGGAAGCTGCCCCACGACGTACTTGTTTCCTTTGTGAAAGCCGCCCACCTGTCCGGAGACGCTCGCCACCAGACGATGAATCAACGGAAACGGCTCGTACTCTCCGAATGGCACAAGATGGACCTTGTCGTACACGAAGACGCGCCGGCCTTGCGCATCAAAAAGTAGCCCGCTGTTGTACGGCAAGAGAGTCCCGCGAGGCGCCGCGTCCGCTGGGTCAAGAGGTGGTTTCCATTCGACGGCACCGGCGAGGAACGGGTGGCCGAAACGAATCGCCACGGTCGAGGCAATCTTTGCGAATTGCGCATCTTGGTAGGAGAACGGGGCAGGCGCTTCAGGCCATACAAGAAGGTCGGGCTTGTCCACGGAAGGGGCCAGGCTGATGCGCACGATTTCCTCGAGGTCCGCGGCGTGCGCCTGAAACCAATCCGCCGGATACGATTCCACCTCCGGAAAATTGAGCTGCACGGCGCGCGCGAAATGATGAGCTTGAGGCTTTGGCACCAGGCGGGGGCCGCCCAGCGCGGCGATCCACAAAACTGCCGTCGCGGCAGCGCCAAGTCCGATGCGCGCGCGCGTCGTCAGCATATTCGAGGCGCCCGTCCATACAAGGAGCGCGTTGAAACTCGCCGCGAGAAAAGAGAGCCCGTAGATTCCCGTGATGGTCGCGAGCTGAACCAAGCCTAGATTTGCGGACGCGGGATAGCCGAGCAAATCCCAAGGAAAACCGATTTCAGGCAAATGCGCGCGCGCAAATTCGAATGTCACCCAGAGAAACGGCGCACCTAAACATGCGAGGTCGATACTTCGCAGGGACAGTCGGTGGACGGACCAGGCAAAACCGCCGGTAAGTATTCCCCAAGCAATGGCAATCAGCAGCAGGAGACTCCATCCGCCTGCCAGCGAGATGCCACCGTGGACGGCGAGAACCGTCGCAATCCACGGCAGCGCCGTTAGGACGAAGAGTAATCCGTGAAGAAATCCGCACGCAAACGCCACGCGGGGACGCGCGCCGAACAGCGAAAGGAGGAGAATCCCAACGCAAACCCAGGAATAGATACTGAGGTAGAGGCCGGTGTAGGAGAGCGAAAGCGTAGCGCCGGAAACGGCGGCAACAATAAGACGAAAGCTCGCCGGGATTTCCGGACCGGCTTGCGGGCGAAAATAGGTGAGCCAACCGCCCCGAGACATCAGTGTTTCACGATGGCTTTAAAACCTGCGTCCTCGAGGCCTCTCCTGGCACCTTCGGCGGCCTTCGGATCAGCGTACGGGCCGACTTGCACGCGGTAATACTTGTCTCCCTGCGGAGAAAGAACGAACGCCGGGAATTTTTTCTTCTGTAAACGGCTCGCGAGTTCCATGGCATCCGCTTCCCTCGTCGTCGCCGCCACTTGCACAGTATATGAGCCACCTGGAATAAGCGGCGCATTGGGACTTTTCGCTGAACTTCCACTATTTTTTGGCGGCCCTAAGGGTCTTATAGCCACGGGTGAGCTCTTCTTTGCCGGGGCCGCCGCAACTGCAACGGGCTTCAAATGGTCTTCGGTTTTCTTCTTGTCGCCCGCGTGATAAAACTCCCAGTCCGAGTTCGGCGGGGCGGGAGTGTCCGTTGGCGCCGTGGCAGGAGCGGGATTGCTCGTCCGCTTCGGATTCACATCCGCTTTGGGAGGAACGGAAATCGATGGCTTTCTGAAAAAATCGGTCGCGGCGCGTACCGAGCCATCGTATTCATTGCGCCCCATGACGTAGCCAAGCGTGAAAAATACGCCCGAAAACAGCAGCATGAGCATGAACAGACCGATGACATGCCGGCTTTCGAGTACACGCTCTCCGGCGCCCCCTCGTTTTCCTCCAGAAGCCATGCTTTACTTTTGCGCTCCTAAATTCCTAGTCCACTGATTAATGATATCGATAGGCAGCGGAAACACAATCGTTGTGTTCTTCTCGACACCTATCTCGGTCAAAGTTTGTAGGTAGCGGAGCTGGATCGCGGAGGGTTGCGTCTCCAGAACTTTTGCGGCGTCGGCGAGTTTCTGCGAGGCTTCGTACTCTCCTTCAGCGTGAATAATCTTTGCGCGGCGTTCGCGTTCGGCCTCCGCCTGCTTGGCGATGGCGCGCTGCATCTGCTCTGGGATGTCCACCTGCTTTACCTCGACTTTGGAAACCTTGATGCCCCAAGGTTCAGTGTCCGTGTCCAGAATGACCTGGAGCTTGGCATTAACCTTATCGCGCTGGGAGAGGATTTCATCCAGTTCAAACTGGCCGACGACACTGCGGATGGTCGTCTGGGCAAGTTGCGAAGTCGCGTAGGTGTAGTTCTGCACTTGCGAAAGGGCCAGGTTGGCGTCCACCACGCGGAAATAACAAACGGCGTTTACTTTCACGGAGACGTTGTCGCGTGTGATGATGTCCTGCGGCGGAACGTCGAGCGTCTCAATCCGCATGTTGATGCGGTATAACGTTTCTATCGGCCAAAAAACAAGATTTATGCCGGCGCTCTTTGCTTCCGGTATCAATCGGCCGAGCCGCAGCACGACGCCGCGCTCCCACTCCTTGATGATGTACAGCGAATTCCAGAACCAGATGAGCCCGAGGCCGACGATCAACGCTATTCCGACAAAACCAATTTCCATTTCTTCCTCCTGAACGTGAGAATCCCTATTTCGACGCTGAAACAGCCACGTCGGCCGGCTCAATGTACAGCTTCAGTCCTTCGACACGCAGAATCCGGACGGTTTCGCCTTGCTGCACAGGTTTCGAAGATTCGGCGCGCCAGAGTTCGCCATGGACGCGGACCATGCCTTCAGCGCCTGCGGGGAGCGGCTCAACCGCGACGCCCTGTGACCCGATCAGCTCTTCCTTCCCTGTTGCGGTTTTCCATTGGCGCGAGCGCAACACCAAACGCATTAAGACGACGGCAAGAACGGCAAACGGCAACGTTCCCGCCAGCGCCACGCCGATGCTGACTCCACCGGAGGTGAGCGGCGAGCGTATCAGGAAGATCGCGCCCAAAAACATCGACACCACTCCGCCGAAGGCCAGCACTCCGTGGCTCGGCGCTTTTGCCTCCAATATGAAAAACGCAAGGGAAAGCCCGATCAGAAACAGTCCTGCAAGATTCACCGGCAGAAAATGCATGGCATATAGCGCAAGGATCAGGCAAATTCCCCCAATGACTCCCGGAGCGATCACTCCTGGGTGCGTAAATTCCGTGTAAAGCCCCAGGACGCCGAGAATCAGCAGCACGAAGAAAACATCGGGCTCTACAATCCGCGCAAGGAATCTCTGGCGCGCAGAAAGTTCGAAGGTCGCACGTGCCGCATTTTTCAGCGCCAGCGTCACGTGCGTGCCGTCGAATCGCGTGATGGTTCTGCCGTCCAACTCCCGAATCAGCTCGTCAGTCGAGTTCACGACCAGATCGATCATCTTCGCGTCCAGCGCTTCTTTTTCGGTAAACGCCCGGGATTCCGTGACCGCCTTTTCCGCAAGCTCGGGGTTGCGTTTGCGCTGTACCGTAAAACTTCGCAGAAACGCCATGGCGTCCTGATTGATTTTCCTCCGAAATACCTCATCGATTTGCTGGGGAAATCCACCGATTGCGATGATGGGAGAAGCCGCACCCGCATGCGTGCCGGGAGCCATCGCGGCGATGTCGGCAGACAGAAGAATGTAAAAACCTGCGGAAGCTCCGCGCGCGCCCGTAGGCGAAACGTACACGGCCACGGGCACGGGCGAAGCAAGGATGTGCTGAATCATGTCCTTCATCGAATCGCTCAACCCGCCGGGCGTGTCCATGGTGATTAGCGCCAGCGCCGCGTGACGCCGCGCCGCGTCCGCCAGCCCCTCATCTATATACGTAGCCAGGATGGGTTCCACTTCACCATCCAGGCTCAATTCAAGGACGAATGGGCCGGCGGAGCGTTCGTCCGCGCGAACCGAAGGCAGTTGCCGGAGAATCGCGCCGGAGAGCAGCAGAAAAAGCGGGGAGAAGGCCAGCACGAACTTCCATTTCCTGAAAGACGGGAAGCGCCTTATCGATCGGACCCAATCGCTCATGGCGCACCTCCTCCTGGCTTTTTCCCGGCGGGCTTGAAATTCTGCAAATGGTCGAGCAGTTGCTTGGCCTCGGCGTAGTTCGGCGCCAGCTTCAATGCTTTCTCGGCTTCCGCTCGCGCAAGATCGGGCTTCTTTTGCTCAAGGTAAATTCTTGCCAGCATCGTTCGAACAACCGCGGAATCCCGGGCTTGCAGCGATGCCTGCAATTCCTTCACGGCATCATCCAATTTGCCCTGGCGGTGGTCAACTTCGGCCAGCCCGCGATGCGCGGCGGGACTCGTGGAATCAGCGGCGAGCACGGCGCGAAACTCCTTCTCCGCAGCTTCGGCGTTTCCGGCGGAGAGTTCCTGACGGCCACGTCGAAGGTGTGCGACCGCCGCGTCAATCGAGGAAACGGCGTCGCCAGACGGAACCGCAGCCGTTTCGATCTCGGTGCGAAGAGCGGTCACGTCAAGTTCGGTCTTGATGCGATTCAGCTTCGCCAGGGTCTCGTTCTTCGCGTCGAGATGAATCGCCGGCAGCCCGTTCGGACCAAAAGTTTCATTCGCGGTATCGCGCTCCTGGTCGGCTTCGGTTTTCTTATCCGCCTTTTCCAGAGACAGGATCAGCAGCGCCCGATCCTCCGCGTTATCCGGCGCGCGTTCCGCGGCTTCGCGAAAATAATCCGCCGCTGCGGCGGGGTCATTGTTCTGTAGAGCGAGCAGGCCCAGATTGAATGGATAATCGTCTTCGTCGGGTTCCAGCTCGGCCGCGCGGCGGAGGTCGGCCTGTGCCGCAGCGGTCTTGCCTTGCCTGGCCCTCGCAACCGCCAGGTCATTCAGAATTTCGGGCAGGTCCCCTGCTGAGACAACGTTGTTCTTGAGGGCTTCCTGCAACGAGGTGAACACTTCCTCCGCATGGTCTGGTTGACCCATCAGAATCCGGCAAACGCCCGTGGCGAAGACCGATTCCACATAGTGGTTGTGAGTTTTTGGCACTCGCGCGTACCAGGGAAGCGCGGAATCGCAGTCGCGACGCGCGAAATAGATTTCGCCCAGCGCGAAGTCGGGTTCCGGCCATTCTGGTTCGAGACGCGCCGCTTCCCGCAGCTCGCGCAAACGAGCGTCATCTTCATTGGCCAGAAGCCCGCGAATGTAATGTTCAAAGGCGTCGAGGCGCAGCGGACGCTGGCGTTTCGAGAACTCCGCAAGGCTCTGGGAGTAGTTGTGATCGTTTCCGGAAAGCATCCGCCAGATCAGACGGGAATGCAAGTCCATGAGCGAATCCAGCGTGCCGGCTTCCCGCTGTGCCGGGAGCAGTCGCGCCGGACTCACCTTCAGGATGCGTGATTCAATGGTGAGCGAGTTCCCGCGAGCCGCAAACCGGCCAAAGACCACAAAATCCGCGTCGAGGTCTTCCCCGATGTGGAGCATGGTGGCGCGGCTGAGCTTCGACGAGTGTAACAGCCCGTTCCGCTCGAGCTCGGCGAGCCGGCCGGCGTGCGAATACACCTGCTCCCCGGCAGCCGAAAGTCGCTGGATAGTCAGTTCCTCGAGACCTTCGCTGAGCCACTCCAATCTTGGCGACGCTGCTGCATTTTCAAAGGGAAAAACCAAGTAGATTCCCTGCTGATGAGCTGTGGCGGAACCCGCGCGGGGAGGTGGAGCAGATTGCGGGGAAGCAACCGAAGCGGTTTCAAGAACGAAAAACGCGGAGAGCAAGAACAGATAACGCGCACTGAAGAAATGGCGCCCCATGTCTGTTGCATTGTAACAGACGCACCGACTCGTTTCGCGTTGGACGTGCGGACCGAGTCTGAAATCGCCAAGCCGAAACTGGTTCAGGGTTGCGGGCTGCTGGGAGGCCGCGGAGCAATAACCTCTTGTACGGCTGGATCCTTCAAAACCGCCGCAAAAGAGGGATCAGACTTCACGGCTGACAATTCCTTGTAGCCTTCGTCTTTAGCCTTTCGCAGATAAATCAAGCACCGTTCCAGGTTGCCTGTTTCCGCGAACGACTTCGCGAGCAGGAAATAGAATCGCCCTCGGTCGCCCACGGAGCGATCCTGCAGAATCGACCCGTTCCTCGAACTGTTGTGCTCGAAGAGCTGCGGATCCAACGCCAGCGCTTGCCGGAACGAGGAGATGGCCTCCTGGTACTTTTTGTCCCCAAAGTACGCATAGGCAAGATTGCTGTGAAGAACAGCCATGTCGCTGCGAATATTGATCGCTTTTTGGTACGCCTTAATGGCTTTGCCGAACTTCTTCCGCTGATACCAAATTGTTCCGATGTTGTTCTGCGCATCGGCATAAGTGGGATCAACCTTTGACGCCCGTTCGTAGTACTTCAACGCGGCGCTCAAAGCCGCCTGCTGGTGCAGGGCAATTCCGAGCTTATTCAGATACACCGGATTCTGGGGGTTCCCGTCGGCGAGCCGCTTATAGGACATAGCCGCCTCTCGGTACTCTTTGCGCGCCATGTACAGATCGGCAAGCTGCTCGTCGGTAAGGCCAGGCTTGACGACAATGACGGATGATTCTGCAGGCGATTGGGGCTGCGCCTGCTGTGCGCGCGGCACGACCGGAGCACTCGGGGTTTCAGTGAACGACTGACCTGCGGAGGGAATCGAAAGACTGAAGAGGAGAACGACTGCTGGAAACGCCAATCTGACTCTGATCATGGCGAATCTCCCTTCTCCGGCTTAGGCTTGGCCTTGTCGGGTTCCTTCTTCTTACCCCCAAAGATACCAAAAATCTTCGATAAAGGATTCTTTTTCTTTTCCCCAGATTCCGCTGAGGGGTCCGCAGGGCCCTGGCCGGTAGCATTGGGTGGCCGGTTCGGATCGTAGGTTGTAATCGGCTGGCCATTTGCGTCTTTTTGCGGCGTCTTGGGATCGCCGCCACCAAAGACGCGTGAGAGGATGGAGCCCGTCGTAGTGAAAAGGTTGTGGCCTCCGTGGACCTCGCAGAATACGGTTGGCGCCGATCCTGCGACGTAAACCTCTTCACGTGTCGTAGGGCAGTTAGGAGTCGCAAGCTCCAGCGTGTCCGGATCGATGACCACGGACTGCACGCCATCCGGCATCGTAAAATCCTTTACGTCCCGATACTGCGCGAGCGACGTCGCCCGCGTCATGAAATCCGCCCAGATCGGCCCGGCCACCACACCACCGGTAAACCCCAGGTCGCGGTTATCGTCAAAGCCGATCCAGATGACACATAGCAAATTGGAAGTGAATCCCGCGAACCATCCATCGCGCGAGGTCCCGGTCTTTCCGGCGGCGGGCAGGGTGAAGCCGCGCGCGCGAACTCCCGCGCCAGTGCCCTTGTTTAGGACATCTTTCAGCAGGCTATCAACAAGAAATGCCACCCGCGGATCCAGCGCCAGATGGGTCTGCGGCGTGAACTTCTCCAGTGGCGTCCCATCGGCGTTGACAACGACGTGCAGAAACTGCGGCTCTGCGCGCGTGCCCATGGTGGCAAACGTCGTGTATGCGGCGGCGACATCGATTGGCGTCATCTCATACGCGCCAAGAGCAACTGCCGGTGTCGGCTGAATGTTCGTGCCGAGGCCCATTTTCCGCGCGACTTGCACGACCCGGCCGTAGCCGATGAGTTCCGCGACTTTGACGGTTGCGACGTTCAGGGAATTCGTAAGGGCATCCCGCACGGTGACGCGCCCCATGAATCTTTCTCCGTAGTTATTCGGCGTGTATTCCTTGCCGTCGAACTCAAACGTTGTCGGCTCGTCGTCGATAGTTGTAGCCGGGGTGACGATGGGTTGCACGCCATCAACGGCATTGTCGAAAGCCGCGGCGTACACAAATGGTTTGAATACCGAGCCTGGCTGGCGACGCGCCAGCGCATGGTTGAGCTGGCTCTGCCCGTAGTCGCGTCCGCCAATGACCGCTTTGATCTCGCCGGTCCGCGGATCAAGCGCGACTAACGCGACTTGCGCCTGCGGGATAGCGTCGTTGCCGCCCTTCTTGGCCTGATCGCGTTTCCACTTTTCGTATTTCTTCGCCAGGAGCACGTCCACATTCTTCATCCCGGCATCGACGGCGGCCACGGCTGCGCGCTGCAAAGCGGGGTCGAGCGTCGTATACACGCGGAAATTCTCGCTCAGAAGCTCGCTCTCAGAGTATTTGTCGAGCAGGTGATCTTTCACCATGTCGACAAAATAAGGCGCCTCGCTCCCTGAAGTTGACGTCCGGATAATCTTCAGCGGCGCGGTCTTCGCATCCTTGAGGTCTTCTTCGTTGATGTATTTGTTGTCGAGCATCTGCGTTAGCACGCGGTCGCGAGCCTGCACTCCGCGCTCGGGGTGACGGTCGGCCGACGAATAGTAATTTGGCGCGCGAATGATTCCCGCCAGGTACGCGCATTCCGGCAGCGTCAATTGCCTCAGGTCCTGTCCGAAATAGGCGACGCTGGCCTCCGAGAATCCGCGAATGCCAAAGCTCCCGCGGTTGCCCAGATAAACTTCGTTGGCGTATAGCTCGAAAATCTGTTGCTTGTTGAAGCGCTGTTCGAGTTCGACGGAAATCATGGCTTCGGCCACCTTCCGCCGCCAATTGCGTTCAGTCGAGAGAAAGAACGTGCGCGCCACTTGCATGGTGATGGTGCTCGCGCCCTGGTAATGCTGGCTGGTGTGCCGCAAGTCGGCCCACGCCGCTCCCGCGATGCGGATGAAGTCAAAGCCCCCATGCTCGAAGAAACGCTTGTCCTCGGCAGAAAGAATCGCGTCCACCAGCATTACCGGCAAATCCTCATAGCGCACGGGCCGGCGCTTCTCGCGCGCGCTGTCAAAAAGATTGGTAATGAGTTCCGGCTCGATTTCCGCGGTATCAAGGTCTGTGCCGCCGCTAAGCGGCTTGATGGACCGAATGCTCTTTCCCCTGAATTGAACCGCAAGGGCATTGCTGCCCGCAAAATAAGAGCGCTTGGAAGGCCGGATATCGACGGTATTTTCCCGCACTGTGAATTGGCCGATGGCATTCTCATCCTGGATTGGACGATATCCCACACGGGTGAGATATCCGGTCAGATCCTCCGGTCCCCAGGCTTGACCTGCTGAGATATGTTCCGGCGCAGAGAAGATCTGCGTGGTGTTCTGCAAGACGTTGCCGGAGAGCCGCGCATCAATCATGCGCGCGTACTTCATGTAGTAGTAGGTAAAGACTCCGCCCGCGACGAGAAAGAGCCCGAAGATAGTGCCCAGAAACGCTAGGCCAATCTTTGAAGTGAAGAATCCCTGTCGAATGCGAATGCGCAAGTCTTAACTCCCGAGGGCTGGACTTCTATTGTCTCGCAAGACCGCACTCTGTGAAAGACGGTGTTGCTCGATGCCGGGTTGCCAATCAAGCACCGGCCCCGAGCGATCTCAGCAACGGTACCTCAGATGAGGGCCTTATTCTCGCTGGACGGAGAAAAATGAAGGTCCATGTGATAGAAGAGCAGATCAACGGGAACTGTGTATTCCAAACTAATTCTAACTATGGAATTGGTTGATACCACTTTGATAGATTCGCGCTTCGCCGGAATATCCAAATCCTGAATCACTTTGAGAATATTGTCCCGAATCTGATCCTCGGTGTAGCGATTCACTACTGCAAAACGCGCCTGCTCCTGCATTTTGTCGGAAAGCTGATACTCGGACACATAAATTGGCACAATCTTTACCGCGGAATAGATAGTAAGCACAATGATCGCCAGGGTTATGACCGTCTTGAGCTTGCCCTCCCCTCGCTCGCAACGGCGGCGCGCTGGCGCGTGAAGTTCTTGGATGGCCTCAAGCTGCACTGGATTCATCTCCCAGACCGGTCGCGTCTCGGTCACTGCGGACGGAACGGCGATGTGTGATTTGCCGGCTTCTTTAAAGCTAGCACCCGCGTGGACGCGTGTCGAGAATTTGGCGCGGAAGATGTTCCTGGAAAGAAACGAGCCTAATAGGCCCGCGCGAAGATGGCCCGCGTAGTGGCAGGCTGACCGCAGTAAACACAAGTTCCGCTTCCACCCTCTTGCTCCACAGGGATGCAGCGCATGGTGGCGCGCGTTTCTTCTTTGATTTTGGCCTCGCAATCGGCGCTCCCGCACCAGAAGGCGTACGCAAAACCGTTCTCTACGGCCTTCTTCAGGTCGTCGTAGGTTTTTGCGTCGTGCGTGTTGCTCTTGCGGAAAGCCAAAGCCTTGTCGTGAAGCGATTGCTGGATTTCCGCCAGCAACCGCTCAATGGTAGCGGGCAGGCCCGCTAGCGAAGCGCTGACCTTGCCTTCCCTGCCCGGGCGATCTCGGCGAGCGAGGACAGCAGCTTGCTTTGCGACATCCTTGGGACCCAGTTCAACGCGCAGGGGAACTCCGCGCATCTCCCAATCGTTGAATTTCCAGCCGGGACTATTGCCTTCGCGTTCATCGAGAGTGACACGGATGTTGGCTTTAACCAGGTCGGCCTTCAGCTTGCGCGCCGTGTCGAGGACCAACGCCTTTTCTTCGTCCGTCTTGAAGATGGGGACGACGACGACCTGATACGGCGCAAGCTTCGGCGGCAGGACCAGCCCCTGATCGTCTCCGTGGACCATGATAATGGCGCCAATGACGCGCGTGGAAAGACCCCACGATGTCGTCCAGCAATGCTGCAATTGGCCGCTTTGGTCGAGATACTTAACCTCGAAGGCTTGGGCGAAGTTCTGCCCCAGGAAGTGTGACGTGCAGAACTGCAGCGCTTTGCAATCTCCCATCATTGCTTCGAGTGAATAAGTCGTGTCCGCGCCGGCAAATTTCTCGGCATCGGACTTTTTCCCAGGAATTACCGGAATTGCGGCATCGTTGACGGCAAAGTCCGTATAAATATCCAGCATCTGGCGCGTTTCCGCTTCGGCCTCTTCGCGAGTCGCGTGCGCGGTGTGCCCTTCCTGCCAGTAGAATTCGAGCGTTCTCAGGAAGAGTTTCGTGCGCAATTCCCAGCGCACCACGCTGTTCCACTGATTCATCAGCACCGGCAGGTCGCGGTACGACTGAATCCACTTGGACCACATGTGGCCGATAATCGTCTCCGAAGTAGGCCGGATGACCAGCGGCTCGGCAAGCTCTTCACCTCCGCCGATAGTGACAACTGCAAGCTCGGGCGAAAATCCTTCCACGTGATGCTTTTCTTTGTCGATGAAGCTGCGGGGGATCAGCAACGGGAACGCCACGTTCTGATGACCGGTGGCCTTGAAGCGGCGGTCCAGCGCCTGCTGGATGTTCTCCCAAAGCGCCCACCCGTAAGGGCGCACGATCATGCAACCGCGCACCGGCGCGTAATCGGCAAGTTGCGCCTTGACGACCAGTTGGTTGTACCACTCGGAAAAATCTTCTGCGCGGGTGGGAAGTTTTTCTTCGGCCATTCGGCAGTTTGTCCATTCCTCTCAATAGCAACAACTCGGGCTAAGTAAACCAAAAAGCGTAGCGGACGCGCTCTGCAGTGTCAATGAAGCTGCATCCCAACCTGAGGATTCTTACACCTCGACGCCGCGATTTCGCATATCGCTGGGGACAATGACCAGCTGATCGGGCTTTTGGTACGGCAGGGGACGCAGCAGCACAGCGTTGGTGACACCAAAAATGGCCGTACTCGCGCCTACGCCCAAGGCGACGGTCAGTGCAGCGGTGAGTGCAAAGACGGGACTCTTTCGCAAAGTTCGCCCAGCAAGGCCAAATCGCGGAATGGCATCTTTCCACCTCATTCACCAGCTGTGGTCGCGCCGAGGATACTACCTCTGTTATCCAGTCCCGGCACCGAGATTCTTCGGAACCGTCCTTTGTCGACGAAGCTTTCTTCTACGCCTTGCGAGCCTTGCTAGGTGGCATTACAATGCCACTCGTTCTGCACGAACACTTTCTCGTTTACATCTGGCCCGCGAGGTCTCAGAGGAGAAACCACGCCATGAAACGTCTCATTTTGATCGCCGTGCTGATAGTTTGCGGAGCGTCAATCGCTTCAGCGCAGGACTGGGCCCGGGCGACGCTCGAAAAATCTCCAAGACATCGTGAGTGGGTCACCGTGAAGCACGATGGCCGTTCGGTCGAAACGTTAGTCGTTTATCCCGAGTCGAAGAGCAAGACTCCCGTCGTGCTGGTCATTCATGAAATCTTTGGCATGACGGATTGGGTGCAGGATCTTGCGGATCAAGTGGCCGCCGCGGGCTACATCGCGGTTGCGCCCGATCTTCTCTCCGGCATGGGCCCGAACGGCGGCCGTAGTAGCGATTTTACAGAGGGCAAAACGATGGAAGCGGTGAGCCACCTGAATCCAGACCAGGTGACGGCGGATTTAAATGCCGCCGCGGACTACGCCCTTAAGATTCCTGCCTCGAATGGCAAGCTGTTCGTCGGCGGCTTTTGCTGGGGCGGCGGCCAGACCTTTCGCTTTGCCACGAATCGCTCGGATCTGGCAGGAGCCTTTGTTTTTTATGGCCCGCCGCCGGATAAGGATGCAATGGTACGTATCAAAGCTCCCGTCTACGGCTTCTATGCGGGTACCGACGCGCGCATCGGAGCCATGATCCCTGATGCCGTCGCGCAAATGAAGACTGCGGGCAAGGCGTACGACATCGTGACCTACGAAGGCGCTGGCCACGGTTTCATGCGCTCCGGCGAAGCTCCCGATGCAAAAGAGGCGGACAAGAAAGCGCGCACTGAGGCTTGGGTCCGTTGGAAGGCCTTGCTCTCCAAATAGAAGCGCGTGCAGTTTAGCTTCCATCGCGGTCATAGCGAGATTCATTCTTGATGCACAAGTTTGACGTTCTGGTTCTCGGCGCTGGCGCCGCGGGGCTCCTTTGTGCGATCGAGGCCGGCAAACGCGGACGGCGCGTCGCTGTGCTGGAGCGTGCCGATCGCATCGGCAAGAAAATCCTGATCTCCGGCGGCGGCCGCTGTAATTTCACCAATCTCTATTGCCGCCCGGAAAATTTCATTTCCGCGAACGAACATTTCGCGAAATCCGCCCTGGCCCGCTACACGCCTGCGGACTTCATCGCTCTGGTCGAAAATCATCGCATTTCCTATCACGAAAAAACGCTCGGGCAGCTCTTTTGTGACCGCTCCGCGCAAGACGTCATCGACTTACTCGAATCAGAGTGTCGGTCCGCGGGAGTAGAGATTTTTCTGCAGAGCCGCATCCTCGAAGTGCAGCGCACTACGGAATTCATAGTTCGCACCGAATCCGGCGAATTTCGCGCGCCGGCCGTAGTGGTCGCTACAGGAGGCCTTTCCATCCCCAAAATGGGCGCAACGCCGTTCGGCTACGAATTAGCTCGTCAATTCGGTTTGAAAATCGTGGAGACCAGGCCCGCCCTTGTGTCCTTCGTCCTGGCCAGCAAAGATCGCAGCCGCTATTGCGACTTGGCGGGCGTTTCAGCGGAAGTGATCGCCAGGGCCAATCATCACGCTTTCCGCGAAAAAATGCTGATCACGCATCACGGCTTGAGCGGTCCGGCTATCCTGCAAATCTCTTCTTATTGGAAGAAGGGGCAGCCGATCCAAATCGATCTCGCGCCGGATCGCGATATCGCACAATCAGTTCGCGAATCGAAGGTGCGCAACATCGCCACCGCGCAAAAGGCCTTTCAAGGGATTCTGCCAAAGCGATTCGCCGAACGCTGGTTGGAAAATCATGCCCCCGCAGCATGGAGCAATGATGCGCTGTCAAATTGGGAAAAGCACGTACACGACTGGGTGATCAAGCCCGCTGACACCGAGGGCTACGAGAAGGCAGAAGTCACAGCAGGTGGCGTCGATACAGCCGAGTTGTCCAGCAAGACGATGGAGTGTCGGAAGGTCAGGGGATTATTTTTCATCGGCGAAGTCGTCGACGTCACCGGCCATCTCGGCGGATTCAATTTTCAGTGGGCGTGGGCTTCGGGCGCGGCGGCAGGCCGTGCTCTATGAGGGAACCGAGGCGCGCCGCGCGCCACTAGTGCGTGCTGGGGCCGCCGGGCCTTGCGCCGCTTTCGCTTCTTCGTAGGCCACGAATTCTTCGTACGTTCCCTTGAAGTCCTCGATCTTGCCGCCATGGAAATGCCAGATGCGCGTCGCGACTTCATCAATGACGTCGTGGTCGTGCGTCACCAGTAGCACAGTCCCGTCGTATCGCTGCAGCGCGATGTTCAGGGCGTTGATCGATTCCAGGTCGAGGTGGTTCGTCGGTTCGTCAAGCACCAGAAAATTCGGTTTCTGCAGCATCAGCCGGCAAAAAATCAGCCGCGCGGACTCGCCTCCGGAAAGCGCCCGCGTCGGCTTCAGCGCATCCTCCCCGCTGAAAAGCATCTGCCCCATCAAGCCGCGCAACTCCTGTTGCGAAGCAGCAGGATCGAATTGCCACAGCCAATCGATCGCCGTCATGCCTTTGGTGATGGATTCGCCGTGGTCCTGCGCGAAGTAGCCTACCGCCACTTCATGCCCCCATCTGACCTCGCCGCCATCGATCGGAAATTGCAGGTCTTTGTCCTCGATGAATCCCGGCGCGTTCCGAACCAGCGACTTCAGCATGGTCGTTTTGCCGGCGCCGTTACGGCCCATCAGGGCGATTTTTTCACCGCGCACCACGCTTGCCGAGAACCGCGGAATCACCTTCAAGTCGTCGTACGATTTCTCGACGCTCCGGATTTCCAGCGGGTGCTTCCCCGAATTCCTCTTCATATCGAATTTGATGTACGGCCGCTGGATGTTGCTTCTCGCCAGCTCCGTCGTTTGCAGGCGTTCGACTTCTTTCTTCCGCGAAGTCGCCTGCGCGGAACGCGTGCCCGCGGAAAATCGCGCGATGAATTCCTGCAATTGCGCGATTTTTTTCTCGCGATTGGCATTGTCCGCTTCGATGCGCCCGCGAATCTGCGTCTTGGCCACCACCATGTCGTCGTACCCGCCGACGTACATGATGATCGTCTCGTAGTCGATGTCCGCTGTGTACGTGCAGACGCTGTTCAAAAAGTGCCGGTCGTGCGAGATGACGATCAGCACGCCTTCGTATTCGCAAAGATACCGTTGTAGCCAATGTACGGAGTCCAAGTCCAGGTTGTTCGTCGGCTCATCCAGCAGTAGCGCCGTGGGATTCCCGAATAGCGCCTGCGCCAGCAGCACGCGCACCTTCTGCCCGCCCTGCAATTCGCCCATCTTGCGCTCGTGCAGCTCGCCTTCCACCCCAAGCCCGTCGAGCAGTACTGCTGCGTCCGCCTCCGCCGTGTACCCGCCTTCTTCCCCAACAATTCCTTCAAGCTCGCCCAGGCGCATCCCGTCAGCGTCCGTCAACTGTTCGTGCGGTTTGGCGTATAGCGCGTCGCGCTCTTCGAGAGCCTTCCACAGCGCGGCATTCCCCATAATGACCGTATCGATGACGCGGTATTCGTCAAATGCGAACTGGTCCTGCCGCAGAACGCCCATCTTCTTCGGCCGCGTGACCGAGCCGCTGGTGGAATCGAGCTCCCCAGTCAAAATCTTCATAAATGTGGACTTACCAGCGCCGTTGGGCCCGGTGATGGCATAGCGGCGTCCAGCCATAAACGTGCAGGTCACATTCTCGAACAACACCCGCGGGCCAAACCGCATAGTGACGTTGTTGACGGAGAGCATAACCCTACAATTATAGCGTGAAATCGGACTTCGCGCTCGCCATCACATGCGGCTCCGTTGTCTAATTTTTGAGGGGATTCCAAGGATGAGTATCTTGAACGCGCGTCTTGGCCTTGGTCACACCAAAGAAGTTCGATCTGCGACTCGCAGACGGCCGCCTCATGGCAAACCAAACGCAAACAGCGCCGATCCCGCCGCAACCGCAACGTATTGTTTGCCGTCAATCGCAAAAGACATCGGCGATGCAAAAACCGACGCGCCGCATTGGAAGTGCCACAGCACTTTCCCTGAAGCCGCTTCGAGCGCAATGAAGTTTCCTTCCGCGTCTCCCGTAAACACCAGCCCGCCTGCCGTGGAAAGCACTCCAGCCCACGTCGGCGAAGTATGCTTCCATTCCCACTTGAGCTTGCCCGTGGCGGGATCGAGAGCGCGCAAGGCTCCCCAGAACGGCTGCGTCTCATCGTTGGGAAAATAGGCTGATCCATAGTACGCGTGCCCCGCTTCATAAGGTTGCGGCGCCGTTGCAAAAATGTCGCACTGCTCGCGAGCCGTCACATAAAACAGTTTCGTCTGCGGATCGTACGTCGGCGACATCCAATTCGTCGCGCCGAGCGCGCCCGGGCACACGCGATTCCCTTCCGGCGTGGGGGAACCCGCCTTGTCCGGCACGGGCCGGCCGGTCGCGTCCTTCGAAGTACTCCAGGAGACTTTGGCGTAGCTCGTGGCGGAAATTAATTTTCCATTTGTGCGGTCCACAACGTAGAAAAATCCGTTGCGGTTCGCTTGTGCGATCCATTTGCGTTCCCCGTCATCGATCATCACAGGAACCTGGGTCGCATCGTAGTCGTGTTCGTCGTGCTGCGTGAATTGGAAATGCCATTTCAGCTTGCCCGTCTCCGGATCGAGAGCCAGCAGAGAGTTGCTGTAGAGATTGTCGCCCGCTCGGCCTTCGCCGCGATTAGAAGGCGAAGGATTCCCCGTCGTCCAGAACGTCGTGTTCGTCGCGGGATCGTAGGTCCCAGTGATCCACGCTGGCGAGCCGCCGATTTTCCACGATTCTCCCTCCCAGCTTTCATGCCCGGGCTCTCCCGGACCGGGAATCGTATAGAACCGCCATTTGCGCGTGCCCGTCACAGCATCATAGGCGTCGATGAATCCGCGGATGCCGTATTCGCCGCCGGATACTCCCACGAGCACGAGGTTCTTAACCACCAGCGGGGCCAGCGTGAAGCTGTAGCCTTTGGGATGTTCCGCCGCAGTCGTGTCCCAAACAACATTTCCCGTCTTGCTGTCCAGCGCGACGACATGCGCGTCCAGCGTCGCCACAAAAACCCTATCGCCGAGGATCGCAACACCGCGGTTAACTCGTCCGCAACATGGGCGGATATCCGCCGGCAGCGTCTGCTGGTACTGCCAAATGGGGCGTCCGGAACGCGCATCTAGCGCGTAGACGCGGTCGTCCTGCCCAGTGCCGTACAGAATTCCATCCACCACCAGTGGCGTCGTTTCAAATTTGCCGCTTGCCATCGTTTGATAAGCCCACTTCGGTGCAAGGGTCGCCGCGTTCGACACGTTGATTTGGTCCAGCGCGCTGAAGCGATGCCCCGCATAATCTCCTGAATACATCAGCCAGTTCTGAGGCTCCTTGGAAGAATTGAGCAACCGCTCAGCAGTCACCTGCGCCGAAGCCTGCAGCGCCAAAAGACTCAACGCCGCCACAAACGCTACAACGCCCCTCACTTTCGCCATACTCAAAACTGTCATTTCGAGCGGAGCAGGCCGACACTTTTTCTTTCCCCTCGCTCCTGCGCGCGTTTTGCATCCCGGAAGGCTCTGCGGGACGAAAGGTCGGCCTGCGCAGTCGAGAAATCTCTCTGCGATCCTCGCGTTTCTCACCGGAATCTTCATTGCCCGCTTCCCTTCTCGCTCGCCCCCAGCAAAAACGCGATAATGTCTTTCAATTCCTTCTCCGGAAGAGCCTTCGCGTCATACGCGGGCATCAACGATTCGCGCGTCTTCACGTACGATCGCAGCTTGCTCTTCTCGAACGGATGCAATTGTTCGCGCGTGTCCAGCATTTGCACCGTAAAGCTGTCTTCGTTCAGCACTACGCCTTGCAGTTTCGTCCCATCGACTGTTACAACCGTCACAGTCTCGTATTCCTGCGAAAAATCTTTCAGCGGCTCGGAGATTCCTTCCGCCAGCCGCTTGCTCGGATTGCGCAACGACTCAGTGAGGTATTCAACGGACCGGGACGCTCCTGTAGAACTGAGGTCCGGGCCCAAACGTCCTCCTTTGCCGTTCACCATGTGGCAGGTTCCGCAGCCCGCGCTGCCGTAG